>NZ_JAGTJY010000695.1:0-235 GCF_018195695.1 Achromobacter sp. Marseille-Q0513
CTTTTCTAAGCTGCCTATGCGGCAGCGAACATGGAAGGGGGCCGCGGCTTCCGCGCGATGCTTTTCTAAGCTGCCTATGCGGCAGCGAACATGGTCGATACGATACGCGCCAAGGCAGTAGATTTCTAAGCTGCCTATGCGGCAGCGAACTCTTCGGCAACGCGAAATCCGTCCTCTGCTCTTTTCTAAGCTGCCTATGCGGCAGCGAACATGGAAGGGGGCCGCGGCTTCCGCG
>NZ_JAGTJY010000696.1:0-232 GCF_018195695.1 Achromobacter sp. Marseille-Q0513
AGAACGGCGTGATCTTCACCGGCACCAGCCAGGTCAACGCGCGCAACCTGGTGGCCGCCGCCGCCACCATCACCGATCAGCAATTCCGCGACAAGGGCATCTACACCGATGCCAACGGCACGCAGCCCACGTTCAAGGACGCGCTGGGCAAGATCGAGTTGCGGCCGGGCGCGAGCATCGCCACGCACGAGCCGGGCAGCGCCACGCGCGGCGGCGGCTACGTGCTGCTGCT
>NZ_JAGTJY010000697.1:0-224 GCF_018195695.1 Achromobacter sp. Marseille-Q0513
CGCACCAGCTCCAGCGCGCGGCGCATCTTCGCGCCCGAGGCCGAGCTGCCCGAGCCGAAATTCGAGCGCGACAGCAGCGCCGCCTTGGGCGCCAGGTTCATGCGGCGCATCTGCCGGGCCGCGGCGACAGTGAATTCGGCGATCTGCTCGGCCGTGGGTTCATCGTTGACGTGCGTGTCCACCAGCACCACCGTGCGCTCGTTCAGCAGCAGGATGTTCATGGC
>NZ_JAGTJY010000698.1:0-223 GCF_018195695.1 Achromobacter sp. Marseille-Q0513
CCCGCATGCAGCGCTGGCGCCAGGCGGTGGAACTGTCCAAGGGCTGGTCCAACACCGCCAGGTAGCGACCGCGCCTGGAGCGGCCGGCGCGGTCAGCGCCGGCGGCCCTCGCGCCGGTCCATCGCCCGCCGCGCCATCCGGTAGCCGGCATAGACATAGAAGGCATTGCTGTCCAGCACCAGCCAGGCGCCCAGTCCGCAGGACAGCGCCAGCGCCGGCCCCA
>NZ_JAGTJY010000699.1:0-222 GCF_018195695.1 Achromobacter sp. Marseille-Q0513
TGGTGGCGGGCGAAGTGCGCTCGCTGGCGCAGCGCAGCGCCCAGGCCGCCAAGGAAATCAAGGGCCTGATCGAGGATTCGGTCGGCAAGGTCGGTGCGGGTTCGCAGCAGGTGGAACGCGCGGGCGCGACGATGCAGGAGATCGTGGCATCGGTGAAGCGCGTGACAGACATCATGGGCGAGATCTCGGCGGCGTCGGAAGAGCAGTCGAGCGGCATCGACC
>NZ_JAGTJY010000069.1:0-27638 GCF_018195695.1 Achromobacter sp. Marseille-Q0513
GCGCATCGCCGCGCCCGCACTGGTCTTGGCCGCCGGCGCGGACAGCGTGTAGTAATGCACGGGCGCCGAGCCGCAGCCCGCCAGGGCGGCGGCCAAGACCAGTGCGGGCGCGGCGATGCGCAGGAAGAACGGCTTGGGCATCATGTTCATGGGCATCAGTTCTTGACCGGGCCAGCGCCGGGGATGGGATCGTTGCCGCGGCCGCGCAGCAGCGCTTCGGGATTGGCCTGCAGGAAGTCGGCCAGCGACCGCAGCGAACGCGCGGCGCGATTCAGTTCCTGCAGCGCGCGCTCGGTGCTGACCGGCAGCGCGCCGTCGGAGGCCAGCAGCTCGTTGATGCGGGCCATGGACTCCCTGGCCTGCTTCAGCATGCCCTGCGCCTCGGGCGCCACCTGCTTGTCCAGGCGGTTCATCAGCCTGGAAGTGCTGGCCAGCGTGGTGCGCAGGTCCTCGCCGATCTTGTCGAACGGAATCTTCTCGATCTTGTTGACGATGTTGCTGAGTTGTTGCTGCAGCTGGTCCAGGTTGCCCGGCACGGTCGGGATGATCGCCGGCACGGATGGCTTGTACGCCACGGGCTTGGCATTGGGGAACACGTCCAGGCTCACGTACAACTGGCCCGTCAGCAGGTTCGCCGGACGCAGTTGCGCGCGCAGCCCGTGCTTGATCATGCCGCCCAACAGGCGATCGCCAGCCACGTCGCCATCCTTCTCGGCCAGCCCGTGGACCTCGTCATAGACGCTGCCCAGGCGTTCCGGATAGAGCGTGGCGTCGACCACCGAGTAGAAACGCTTGGTCTCCGAGTCGAAATCCAGGTTGATGCCGGTGACGTTGCCCAACGTGATGCCACTGAAATCGACCAGCGCGCCCACGGCCAAGCCGCGGATCGACTGGTCAAAGCGCATGCGTATGTCGAAGGCCTCGCCATCCGGATTGGCCTTGGCCTGAGCCTCGGTCGAATAGAGTTCAAACTCGGCATCCGCCAGCGCCGGCTTGTTGGCGCCGCGCGCCGTATAGACCGGCTCGAACGCCACACCGCCCACCAGCAGCGACACCACCGACTGCGTGCGCACCTTCAGTCCGTCCGCATTGACGCTGAAATCCACGCCGCTGGAATTCCAGAAGCGCGTGCCGCTGGTCACGAACGCATCGTTGGGCGCGTCGACGAAGACCTCGATATTCACGGAATCACCGCTCTTGTCGAGCTCGTACCCGATGACCCGGCCGACGTTGATGCGGCGGTAGTAGACCGGCGAACCGATATCCAGCGAGCCCAGGTTGTCGGCCTTGAGCTTGAAGCGCTTGCCGGCCCGGTCATGCGTCACGGCGGGCGGGATCTCCAGCCCCTCGAATGCCAGCTTGGTGGCCTTGCTTGCGTTGTGCTTGCCTTCCGTGGCGTCCACGCCGATATAGGCGCCTGACAGCAAGGTGCCCAATCCCGACACGCCGCTCACGTCCAGGCGCGGCTTGACCACCCAGAAATTGGTGCCGTCGCGCGCCAGATCGGAGACTTCCTTGGCCAGCTCGGCCGTGACCACCACCTTGCTGCGGTCTTCATTGAAGCCGATGGACTTCACCGTGCCGACGTTCACGTCCTTGTAGCGCAACCGGGTCTTGCCAACTTCCAGCCCGTCGGCGGAATTGAAGGTGATGGAAATGTCGGTGCCGGCCTGCAGCCAGGTCCGCACGACCAGCGACATGCCCATCAGGGCCGCGACCACGGGCACCAGCCAGATCCAGGAGATCCGGTTCTGGCGCTTGCGCGTGATCGTGGGCGCGGCGATCTTCGGATCGCCTTTGCCGGGTGCTTGCTCGGACATCGATTCTTCCTGTTGTGTTGCGCGCCGCGCCGGGACTATGCCTGACGTTCGGCTGCCGCCGCCGGCGGCTTGTGGCCGCCCGCGATCAGCGGTACATCATCCAGCTCCGCATGGCCTTCCAGATCCCAGCTGCGGCGCAGGTCGAAGCTCATGGCCGACAGCATGGTCAGGATGACCACGACGCCAAAAGCCGCCGCTCCGCCGCCCGCGCTGATTTCCATCAACCCCTGGAAATCGGCCAACGCGGCCAGCAATATAACGACAAAAACGTCCAGCATCGACCATTGCCCGATGAATTCAACCATCTGGTACAGGCGCGTGCGCGGCCGCAAGTTGGTGGAACTGCCCCACTGCTCGGTGAGCAGCAGCAGCACCAGCGCCAACAGTTTGGTCAGCGGCACCGCCACGCTGGCGATGAAGACGATGAGCGCGATGTCCCAGGAGCCCATGGCCCAGAGTTCAACCACCCCGCCCAGGATCGTGTGCGCGCCGCCCCCCACCACCGAGCGCACCTGCATCACGGGCAACACGTTGGCGGGAATGTAGAACACCACGGCGGCCAGCAGCAGCGCCCAGCTGCGCGCCCGATGATCCGGCTTGCGGTAGTGGACCAAAGCATGGCAGCGCACGCAGTGATGGTCGGCCTCGGGATCGCCATCTCGCGGCAACGCCTGGACCTGTCCGCAGACATGACAGCCAGTCAGTACGCTGTCAGGCCCGGCCTGCGGCACATGCACCGGCACCACGCCAGCCGTCTCGGCGTAGCGCCAGATAACATGAGGCGACAGGCGGCCCAGCATGGTGAGCAGGACGGTCAGCATACCGAAACCAGCCAGACCGATGCCAGGCGAAACATCGGCCATGCCAGCCAGTTTAACCACCGCCACCAGCACGCCCAGCAGGAACACCGGCACCATGCACCAGGGCCGCAGCAGACCCAGCAGGCGCATGGCCTGATGGAAGCCGCGCGGCTCGCGCCCTTGCGACAATGGCCCCAGCACCCACAGCAGCACGGACAGTTGCAACATGGGCAGCACGAAACCGGACAACCCGGTCATCACGGCGACGATCTCGTGGTTCTGCCGCCAGGTGATGGCGACGGCATCGAGCAAGGAGGCCTGCTGCAACATGCCCTGGACGGACATGGATGCGACCGGATAGGCATTGGCAATGCCGAAGACGATCAGCGCGGTGATGGCCAGCGCCAGCCAGTTGGACAGGCTCAGCCCGCTGTAGCGCCACAAGGTGGCGCCGCAGCGGGTGCAACTGGCGGTTTCGCCATGATCGAGTTCATGCCGGCGGTAGATGCTGGCACAGTGTTCGCACTCGATCAGGGGCTGGCTGCTATCCGCGGCCATCAGTCAACCAATTCGACTTCCTGCTTGTCGGGCGCGTCCGAGGACGGCGGCTTGCCGCTGTCCTCGAAATCCAGCGTGACCTTGCCCGACTCGTCCAGATCGACCGTGACGGAGCCGCCGTCGACCAGCTTGCCGAACAGCAGCTCGTCGGCCAGCGCGCGCCGGATGGTGTCCTGAATGAGGCGCTGCATGGGACGCGCGCCCATGAGCGGATCGAAGCCTTCCTTGGCCAGGTGGTCGCGCAGGCGCGTGGTGAACACGGCCTCGACGCGGCGCTCGTGCAGCTGGTCTTCCAGTTGCATGAGGAACTTGTCGACCACGCGCAGGATGATCTCGCGATCCAGCGCGGCGAAGGGAATGATCGCGTCCAGGCGGTTGCGGAACTCGGGCGTGAACATGCGGCGGATTTCCGCCATTTCGTCGCCCACCACCCGCGAATTGGCGAAGCCGATGGACGGACGGTTCAGGGTCTCGGCGCCCGCGTTGGTCGTCATGATGAGGATGACGTTGCGGAAGTCCGCCTTGCGGCCGTTGTTGTCGGTCAGCGTGCCGTGGTCCATCACCTGCAGCAGGATGTTGAAGACATCCGGATGCGCTTTCTCGATTTCATCGAGCAGCAGCACGCAATGCGGCTGCTTGGTGATGGCCTCGGTCAGCAGGCCGCCCTGGTCGAAGCCCACGTATCCCGGCGGCGCGCCAATCAGGCGCGACACGGCGTGGCGTTCCATGTATTCCGACATGTCGAAGCGCAGCAGCTCCACGCCCAGCGTGAAGGCGAGCTGGCGCGCGACCTCGGTCTTGCCCACGCCGGTGGGGCCGGAGAACAGGAAGGCGCCGATCGGCTTTTCCGGCTTGCCCAGGCCCGAGCGCGCCATCTTGATGGCGGCCGACAGCGCCTCGATGGCGTTGTCCTGGCCGAACACCACGGTCTTGAGGTCGCGGTCCAGCGTGGCGAGCTTGCTGCGGTCGTCGTTGGAGACGGACTGCGGCGGAATGCGCGCGATCTTGGAAACGATATTTTCGATGTCGACCTTGCCGATCACCTTCTTCTGGCGCGAACGCGGCAGCAGGCGCTGCGCGGCGCCGGCCTCGTCGATCACGTCGATGGCCTTGTCCGGCAGGTGGCGGTCGTTGATGTAGCGCGCCGACAGCTCGGCCGCGGCCGACAGCGCGGCCGACGAATAGCGCACGTTGTGGTGCTCTTCGAAGCGGCTCTTCAGGCCGCGCAGGATCTGCACGGTCTGCTCGACGCTGGGCTCGGGCACGTCGATCTTCTGGAAACGACGCGACAGCGCGTGGTCTTTCTCGAAGACGCCGCGGTATTCGGTGTAGGTGGTCGCGCCGATGCACTTGAGCTGGCCCGAGGACAGCGCCGGCTTGAGCAGGTTGGACGCGTCCAACGTGCCGCCCGAGGCCGAACCGGCGCCGATCAGCGTGTGGATCTCGTCGATGAACAAAATGGCATCGGGATTGCCACGGATCTGCTTGAGCACGCCCTTCAGGCGCTGCTCGAAATCGCCGCGATACTTGGTGCCGGCCAGCAGCGCGCCCATGTCCAGCGCGTAGACCTGCGAGGCCTGCAGGATCTCGGGCACTTCGCCGCGCGTGATGCGCCAGGCCAGGCCCTCGGCGATGGCGGTCTTGCCCACGCCGGCCTCGCCGACCAGCAGCGGGTTGTTCTTGCGGCGGCGGCACAGCACCTGGATGACGCGCTCGACCTCGTGCTCGCGTCCGATCAGGGGATCGATGCGGCCGGCCAGCGCGGCGGCGTTCAGGTCATTGGCATACTGATCCAGCGGCGACTGGCGCGATTCGCCCTGGTCTTCCCCGTTGCTCTGCTGCTCTTTCTGCACGGCGGCGGACTCCACCTGTGGCTGTTTGGTAATGCCATGCGACAGGAAATTGACCACGTCCAGGCGCGTCACGCCCTGCTGTTGCAGGTAATAGACGGCGTGCGAGTCCTTTTCGCCGAAAATGGCGACGAGCACATTGGCGCCCGTGACGGGTTTCTTGCCGGTGCCGCCTGCGGACACATGCATGATCGCGCGCTGGATCACGCGCTGGAAACCCAGCGTGGGCTGCGTGTCGACTTCCGCGCCGCTGGGAATCACGGGCGTGTTTTCCGAGACGAACTGGCGCAGGTTGCGGCGCAGGTCGTCCAGGTTCGCGGCGCAGGCGCGCAGAACCTCGACGGCCGAAGCATTGTCGAGCAACGACAACAGCAGATGCTCGACGGTGATGAATTCGTGCCGGGCCGAACGGGCCTCGACGAAAGCCATATGCAGGCTGACTTCAAGCTCTTGAGAAATCACGCTTCCTCCGATGACGCATCGAAGCGGTCAAATACACGATTCATATTCTATGCCGATCATGGCGTAACACCAGAGATTTCAAAAACCACACTATCGTGGCGCCCCTTGGTATCCATGACCGTAAGCGTATACCGGCCGTCCTGCGCCAACACTAATTTAAACGGATGAGCCGCCCCGCCATGATTGACGACCCGGCCATCCAGCATCCACCATACCTCACCCTCGGCGCCCTGCGCGTCCACGTCCAGCGCCACCTGCCGGCTGCCCGGCACGGGCCGCAGCACCGCCCCGGCCGACACGCCGCCCAGCCGCAACGGCCCCTGGGTGACGTCGGCGTAGCCGGCGAAGGACGGCGGCACCGTGTCGTTCAGGGCCCAGGCCGCGCGCTGCTCGGGGCAGGCATCGGTCGGGCCGCTGCCCAGCCGGTAGCCCAGCGGCCAGCACGTCACGACGGCTTGCACCGTGGCGGGCCGGATCCGGGGCTGCGGCGCGCCTTCCGGCAGGGCCGCGACGATGTCCTGCAGCAACGGCGCCGCCACATTGGCGCCGAAAAAGCCCGGATTGGGCGTGCCGTCCGGACGGCCGACCCACACGCCTATCGTCCATCTGTCGGTCACGCCGACCGACCAGGCGTCGCGGAAACCGAAACTGGTGCCGGTCTTCCAGGCCAGCCGCCGCCCCTGATTGCCCGATTCATAGAACGGGCGGTCGGGGTGGCCGCCGCTTTCCAGGATGTCGCGGACAATCCAGGCGGCTCCGGCGCTCATCATACGGGACTCCACCCGGGGCTGCTCCGGCCGCAACCGGGGACGCCCGGACAGGCCGCCGCGCGCCAGCGCCCGGTAGGCGCCCACCAGTTCTTCCAATGTGGTGCCGCCCCCGCCCAAAATCAAGCTCAGATTGGGCTCGGCGCCGGCCGGCAGGCGCAGGCGCACCCCGCCCGCCAGCATAACCGAGGCGAAACTGACCGGCCCGACACGGTCCAGCAGGTCCACGGCCGGGACATTCAGGGACCGCTGCAACGCCTGCGCCACGCTGATCGGACCCGAGAAGGCCGCCTGGAAATTGCCCGGCGCGTAGCCGCCGAAGGACAGCGGCGCGTCGATCAGCAGGCTTTCGGAATGGATCAGCCCCTCGTCCAGCGCCTGTGCATACAGGAAGGGCTTGAGCGTGGAACCCGGCGAACGCACCCCGCGCACCATATCCACGTGCGCGTATCGGGAATCATCGGAAAAGTCCGCCGACCCCGCGTAGGCCTTGATTTCCAGGCTGTCGTTGTCCATGACCAACACCGCCATGGACACCTTGGGCGGCAGATTGTCGACCCGGTCCAGCAGCATGCGCTCGACCGAAGCCTGCATGTCCGCATCCAGCGTGGACGCGACCAGCGGCGGACGCTCGCCGGGACGCCGGCGCGCCCCGCCCGCCTCCAGCAGCAGGCGCTGGGCGGCCAGCGGCGCCAGCCAGCGCGCCCGCAGCGGCGGCGCGATGACGTTCTCGATCTTGGCGTCGGCGACCTCTTCGGCCGTCCAGCGTCCGCGCTCGACCATGCGGTCCAGCACCTTGTCGCGCGCCACCTGCGCCGCCTGCGGATGGCGGTCGGGACGCAGCCGCGACGGCGCCTGCGGCAAGGCGGTCAGCATGGCCGCCTCGGCCGGGCTCAGGTCGCTGGCGGGCTTGCCCAGCCATAGACGGGATCCCATTTCCACGCCTTCGACGATGCCGCCCATGGGCGCATGCGTCAGATACAGGGACAGGATCTCGTCCTTGCTGTAGTGCATTTCCAGCTGCACGGCGCGCCAGGCCTGGCGCAGCTTGGCCGAGATCGTGCGCGACGGCTTGCCGGCCAGCTGCGGGTCGATCAAGCGGGCCGTCTGCATGGTCAGCGTCGAGCCGCCGGACACGATGCGCCGGTTGGTGGCCCACTGCCAGCCGGCGCGCGCCAGCGCCACCGGGTTGACGCCGGGGTGCCAGTAGAACCAGCGGTCCTCGTAGGTCAGCAGGGTTTCGAGATAGCGCGGCGACACCTGGGCCGGCGTGACCGGATAGCGCCAGATGCCGTCGCGGCTGGGATAGTTGCGCAGCGGCGTGCCGTCGGCCGAGACGACCACGGCGGCGCCGCCGGAATCGATCGGCGGCAGCGGGAACAGACGGTCCAGCGCGAATAACAACGCGGCCAGCGTCAGGAGGACGCTGGCCGCGAGGATACCGCGCCGCCGCCAGCGGCGGGCGCGCGGAGCGCCCGCCGTGGAGGTGGCCGGGGCGGTCAAGGACGCTTCGCGCCGCGATCGCGGATTTCCACGGTGCTCCATTGTTCGCCCACGCCGCGGATTTCCGGCCGGTACATGTCTTCCGCCACCGTCGACGGCACCGCGTAGCGGCCCGGCGTCACGACGCGCACCAGGTAGAACACGTCCACCTTGCCGCGGCCCAGCGCCACCGCCGCCACATACCGGTCATCGCGGAATTCGCGGTGCTTGATGTTGGGGTTGGACATGGCGTCGGCCACGCGCACGCCGCCGATGGTCCATTCCTGCATCTCGGGGCTTTGCGACAGGTTCATGTTCTCGACCTCGAAGCCGGCCGGCACGCGGTCCACCAGCAGCGCATCCGGGATGCTCTGGTTGGAGGATGCCTGCACCCAGACCACCAGCATGTCGCCGGTCTGCAAGGTGCCGCCGTCCCATGCGCGGCCATCCGGACGGTACCAGCCACGCTTGAGCTGGATCACGTCGCTGCGCGGCGACGGCGTCACGGTCGGACTGCCCTGGATGTCGTACTCCACGAACAGGGACTGGCTGCCGCTGTTGGTGAGCTGCGTCGAGGCCAGCTCGGCGGGCGCCAGCGACACCGTGGCGTCGGCCTTGCCGCCGGTCAGCTGCTTGCGCACGCCGTTGACGGTCAGCGCGGCTTCCCACGGCGTGTTCTTGTCGCCGCCGATCGCGCGGGCCGCCAGCAGCAGGGCCATCTGCTCCTGCGTGGACAGGTAGGAACGGTTGCCCAGGCGGCTCGTCAACTGCGACAGCAGCACTTCGCTGCGGTCGTGCTTCAGGCCGTACTGGCTCATCAGCGCATAGGCCAGCGCGTAATCGCGCACGCTGCTGCCGTAGTCGCCCATCCACTCGTCGTAGTAGGAGCTGTTGCTGCGACGGACGATGCCGTACTCGCGCGCCATGGCCTGATCCAGCGCGGCCTTCATGCGCCCTTCGTCGCCCATCAGCTTGAACGCCACCGCCAGCTGCACCAGGGGCAGCGGCGAGCGCGCGCGCTCTTGATAGTTGTCGTAGAGCTGGCGCACCGTGGACAGCGGCGCCTTCTTGTCGCGCGCCAGGGCCAGCGCGGCCGTGGCCAGGCCGGCGAAGCGGCGATGGTCTTCGCGCAGGGTATCGACGTAGCTGCTGTCGATACGGCCCGAGTCAACGCTCTTGCGCAGGTTGGCAGACCAGGTGCCGAAGGCGTTCGCGCTCTGCTGCACCTGCTCCAGCAGCCATTGGCGCGAACGGTCCAGCGAGACCTCGGGCGTGGTGAAGCCATGGTCGCGGGCATCCTGCAGGAAGCCCACGGCGTAGGCCGTCAGCCACACGTCGCGCGAGGACGAGCTGCCGCCCCACAGGTTGTACGAACCGACTGCGTTGCGCATGCCGGACAGGCGACCGATGGCGCCGGCCACCTTGGCTTCGCGCTCGGCCTGCGTGCGCGGCTTGAGCCCGAACTGCTTGGCGGCGTCCTCGTCGATCAGCACCCACGGCAGGGTCGCGCTGATGGTCTGCTCGGTGCAGCCGTAGGGATAGTTGAGCAGGCCTTCGACCAGGCGGTTGACGTTGAACGGCGGCCGGTTCGAGACGGTCAGGCTGACCGTGGTCGAGTCCGGGTAGTAGGACGAGATCCACGAAGCCTGCGGCGACTGGCTTTCGCCCGGATTCAGGCGCAGGCGGCGGATCTGGCGCTCGGCGGCGTGCGCCGGCTGCACCTGCAGCACGGACTCGCGCACGATGCGCACCGGCTGCGCGCCGCCCTGCCCGTCCACGGTCAGGCGCATCAGGCCCAACCCGTAGGAACCGGTGGTGGTGGCGGTGAAGCGCAGCGTGACGCGCTGCTTGTCCTTCAACTGGACCGTGCGCGTGCCATCGACGATGGCCAGCGGATCCAGCGCCTCGAGCTTGACGGTGACCTTCTGCGGCGAGCCGCTAAGGTTGGTCACGTCCAGCGCGATCGCGGACTGGTCGCCCGGGGTGATGAAGCGCGGCGTGTTCAGCTCGGCCACGATGGGCGCGGCCACCACCATTTCGGCGTCGGTGCTGCCGAAGTTGTCGGCGGTGAATGCCACCGCCATCAGGCGCAGCGTGCCGTTGAAGTCGGGCAGGTCCAGCGGGATGTCGGCCTCGCCCTTGTCATTGAGCTTGACCACGCCCGAGAACAGGTCGACCAGCTTGACCTTCTTGGGCAGGCTCTTGCTGTCGCCGCGCATGGCGGCGTCGCCGCCCCACTTCAGCTTGCCCTTGGTGCCGTCCATCTTCTCGATGAGCTTGCCGTACATGTCCAGCAGTTCGGGCGCGTAGCGGTGCTTGCCGAAGAAGAAGTCCAGCGGGTTGGGCGTGGCGTACTGGTTGATGTTCAGGATGCCGACGTCCACCGCCGACAGCGTGACCATGGCCTGCTTGCCCTGGGCGCCGTCCACCTTGATGCGGACGCTGGCCTTGGTTTCGGGCACGGCCTTGGCCGGCGCCGTGATCTTCACGTCGAGCTTGCGGTCGGCGCTGGCGATCGGCAGGTAGGTCAGGCCCAGCGCGCGCGCCGGCGTGACACGGTCGCCTTCGCTTCCGGGACGGAACACCGCGGCCGAGACATACAGGTCGTGGCGCTTCCAGGCCTTGTCGATGGGGATCTCGACCTGCGTGCCGGTCGCCTTGACCGAAACCCAGGTGGACCACAGCATGCGGTCGCCCTCGACCATCACCAGGGCCTGGCCGTCATGCGGCGGCGTCAGCGTGAGCTTGACGCTGTCGCCCGGCTTGGCGGGCACGCCCTCGAGCTTCATCTGCACGCGGTCCGGGCGGTTGCCCATGGCGTCGGCGTCCTGCGCGTTCCAGCCCGCGTAGAAGCGGTAGCGCATGGTTTCGCCGGTTTCCGGATCGGAAATTTCCAGGCGGTAGCGGCCCCACTTGACGTTGACGGTCAGCTGGGCGCGATCGTTCAGCGCGATGGCGCGCGAATCCTGCAGTTCCTCGGTTTCGGTATAGCCGCTGTTCCAGCCGCGCTGGTCGTCGAAGCGCCAGTAGTACTGGCGTTCCTCGCGGTACAGGCGCATCTGGGCCTGGGCCAGCGGAGCCTTCTCGCCGGCCGACGTCACGCGCACCACTTCGAACACGGCGGGCGCATTCTCGCGCGCCACGTCGCCGTCGAACTGCGGACGCACGGCGATCAGCGTGTCGGCGGGCCAGACGGCGCGCTCGATGGAACGCACCACCGGACGGCCACCCGATTCCAGCAGGCTGGCCGACACGCGCACCTTCATGGGCGAATGCGTGCCGTCGGTGTTCGGGTTCACTTCGATGATGGCCTTGCCGTCGTCGTCCAGCGCGAGCTCGGGCAGCTCGCCGAACGTGCGGCGCGAATCATCGGCCACGTCGCCGAAGATGAAGCCGGGCCATTGCTGCGGCAAGGCAACGCGGTTGCGCTTGACCTGGAAGGTCGCCAGCAGGCGGTTGCCGGCGGCGGGCGCGCCGTACAGGTAATCGCCCTGCACGTCGATCGACAGCTCGTCGTCGGGGCTCAGCACCTGCTGTTCCGTGTCGAGCGTCATCTTCATGCGCTCGGGCAGGAATTCCTCGACCTGGAACTTCCAGGAGGCATCCGGAGCGCGCGACGCGGGGTCGACGCGCAGCTCCAGCAGCCAGGTGCCGGTCTGGGCGTCCAGCGGCAGATCGATGGCGCGCTCGACGTAGCCCTGCAGGTCCTTCGCGGGCTGCCACAGCGTGGTCTGCACCACGCGGCCGTCGGGGCGCTTGATGGTGGCGGTCAGCGGCGACGGCGGCATCACGCGGCCGTCCAGGTCGCGCGGCAGCACCGACACGTGGAAGGTCTCGCCGGGGCGATACAGATTGCGGCCGGCGTAGACGAACAGATTGTTGGGACGCGACACATGGCCGCCGATGTCGAACTCGGACAGGTCCAGCGCGGGCTCGGCCAGCGCCAGCACCGTCATTTCCTTGTCGCGCGAGGCGCGGATCAGGCGCGCATTGGCGAAGCTGCCTTCAAAGCGCACATGGCCCTGGCCGTCGGCCGCGGCCTTGGCGAGCGACTTGCCGGCGCCGTCGACCAGTTCGAAGACCGCGCCGGAGATGGCCTGGCCGCTCTTGAGCGAGACGGAATAGGCTTCGATGCGGTCGCTGTAGCGGCGCGCATGCAGGCCGATGTCGCTGACGTAGAAGTAGCTGACCTGGTATTCATAGCGGAAGCGGCCGGGCTGGCTCATCACCGCGATGTAGATGCCGGGCTCTTGCAGTTCCTTGATGCCTTCGACCGGCAGGAAGGTGACGTGGCGGCGGTTCGGCTTGTCGTCGGTGACAAAGCGGCCCTGGTAGACGCTGGTCGTCAGCGTGTTCAGGCGGTCCAGGTCCCAGTTGCTGACCGAGCCCTTCAGGCTGCGGTTGTCGGAATAGCGCCAGGCATCTTCACCGTCGTAGTCGCCGCCGTCATCGTCGGAGGACGAGGCGCTGCGGCCCAGACCCAGCACGGAATCGAACAGTTCAGGCACGCGGTCCGGCTCGACGCGCAGGAACTGCACATCGACCTCGGGCACGTTGACCGTGGCCACGGGCAGGCCGCCGTTCTGGCCGGCGGGCAGCACCACGCCACGGCTGGCGAAGTAGAAGGACGGCGGCATGGCTTCCGTGCTCACTTCGCAATGCGACGAGGAGACCAGCGTGGCCTTCTCGATGCCGGGCAGGCCGGCGCGCAGGGCGATGGAGTACGAGCGCTGCGGCTGCACGTAGGGGAAATAGATCATGCGCGGGTTGTCGCCCACGACCCAGCTGCCCTTGACAATCTTGCCCTTGGGCGCGGCGTCGCCGCTCTTGACCGACATGGGCTTGTCGCCGGCGCTGGCCGCCGACTCGTTGTCCTGGTCGGCCTTGCCCGAGCTCGAGCCGGTGTCCGTGACCTGCAGGAAGCCTTCAAGCTCGGCCTTGGCGTCGACCGGCTGGGTGAAGGTCACCGCCAGAGCCAGGCTGTCGCGGAACTGGCGCGATTGGCAGTTCAAGGCGGCGAAGGGATCGGCCTTGCCGACCGTCGCGGTCGCCGCCAGCGCCGGCTTGGTGTCGCCGGATGCCGGCTGCGGCGAGGGGGAGCTGCCAGCCGGCGAGGACGTCGCGGCGGGCGTGGACGCGGCGGGCGGACCCGCATCGGACGGCGTGCGCCCCTGCCCCACCCACCAGCCCACGCCGACGGCGCCGGCTACGACTATTGCGCCGGCGATCGCCAGCCAGGACTTGCTGTTCTTTCCACTCACGGCAAACCTCCCCGTTTGCTCGACTTCAACGCTCCTTTGCGGCGGAGCTGCCGACCTGCATGACGCCGCGCGCCTCTCATTGCGCGGCCCGCGTTTTCAGTAACCGGAAAACGCGGCGCCGCCATCACTGGCGGCGGCTTGGTTCCTTGCTGCCTAGACGGGCTCCATCACGCATTGCAGCGGATGCTGGCGCGCCCGGGCGTACTGAGCCACCTGGGCGATCCGCGTCGCCGCGACGTCGCGCGGGTAGACGCCGCAGACTCCGCGTCCTTCGTGATGTACCTGCAGCATGATCCGCGTCGCGTCTTCATGGTTCTTGTTGAAGAACTTCTGCAGCACCTTCACGACGAACTCCATCGGCGTGTAGTCGTCATTGAGCAGCAGCACCTGGTACATCGGCGGCGGGGCGGCGCGTGCCGGCGCCTTCTCGACGGCCAGATCGTGCTGGGTATCCAAGGTAGAACTCATAGCGCGGGTATTCTATTTAAACTGGGGACGGTTTGCATGCAACTTACTCAAAATTACACGTAGAAATGCGTAGTTTCCATACTTGACGCACCAAAGAAAAGCGGCGCATTATCCACGCATTCTGGGGTTTTCAGCTCGCTGAAAAGCTGCCAGGAGGCCGGAGGGGGTAAGGGGTTTCGGCCGCGATGCCCTTCTGTCAAACATACGATTCAATGAGGCAGTCCGCATGTCTGATACGACCGCAACCGCCGTCCAAGGGGACAATCCCAAATCGACGGGCACCGTCAAATGGTTCAACGATGCGAAAGGGTTTGGCTTCATTACGCCCGATGACGGCGGAGAAGATCTGTTCGCCCACTTTTCGTCCATCCAGATGAATGGTTTCAAAACCCTGAAGGAAGGTCAGAAAGTCGCCTTTGAGATTATCCAAGGGCCCAAAGGCAAGCAAGCGCTCAATATCACTGCTGCCTGAGTTACCCTATATAGCGCAACCTACAGGTTGCGCCATTATCCCAGGCGGGGCTTTCGGGCCCCGCCTTGTTATTTTCTTATTTCCGTTCCCGCATATGCTGAAGACCGCCGTATCGAATCCTGTAAGCCGTACGCTGTTTGAGGCAGGACGTTCGGCACTGGCCGCCGCCCTGCTCGCCCTGCCGGCGCTGGCCGGCGCGCAGACCGGCCCGCAGCCGGAACTGCCGCGCACGCAACTGTCCGCCGGCATCCACATTATCCGCGCAGAAGTCGCCAACACGGAAGAGAGCCGCCGCAGCGGCCTGATGTTCCGCCGCGAGCTGCCCGGCAACGACGGCATGCTGTTCGTGTTCGAGAACCCGGACGTGCAATGCTTCTGGATGCGCAACACGCTGCTGCCGCTGTCGATCGCCTTCATCACCGACGACGGCACGATCGTCAACATCGAAGACATGGCGCCGCAGACCGAGGATCCGCACTGCTCTAAGAAGCCGGTGCGCTACGCGCTGGAAATGGCGCAGGGCTGGTACGAGAAGCATGGGATCCAGGCCGGCCGCAAGATCGACGGATTGCCGTAGAGGTAAGCCCACCCCCGAAGCGCTGCGCGCTTCCCCCTCAAGGGGGCGCCGCTGCGGACCGGCAAAGCCGGCTCCGCGCGGCCCGGATGGCGGTGGCTGCGTCGGCGAGGGGCCTGGCCTGCCGAACTGCTGATACACGGCGCATCGACGAATGCCATGCCTCAAGATAAAGGGAGCCTTTCGGCTCCCTTTTTGCTTGCGCGCTCGCTGGTTGGCGAGCGCGTTGCCCGGTCAGACGCGTTCGATGATCAGCGCGATGCCCTGGCCGACGCCGATGCACATGGTGCACAGCGCGTAGCGGCCGCCGGTGCGGTGCAGCTGGTTGATGGCGGTGGTGGCCAGGCGGGCGCCGCTGGCGCCCAGCGGGTGGCCCAGGGCGATGGCGCCGCCGTTCGGGTTCACGCGCGGATCGTTGTCGGCGATGCCCAGGTCGCGCAGCACGGCCAGGCCTTGCGCGGCGAAGGCTTCGTTCAGCTCGATCACGTCCATCTGTTCCAGCGTCAGGCCGGTCTGGGCCAGCACCTTGCGGGTCGCGGGCGCCGGGCCGATGCCCATGATGCGCGGCGCGACGCCGGCGGTGGCCATGCCGACCACGCGCGCGCGCGGCGTCAGGCCGTGGCGGGCGGCGGCCTTTTCGTCGGCCAGCAGCAGCGCCGCGGCGCCGTCGTTCACGCCCGAGGCGTTGCCGGCCGTCACGCTGCCGCCTTCGCGGACCACGCCCTTGAGCTTGGCCAGCGCTTCCAGCGTGGTTTCACGCGGATGCTCGTCCTTGGAGACGATGATGGGATCGCCCTTCTTCTGCGCGATCGACACGGGCACGATTTCGGCGTCGAAGTAGCCTTCCTTCTGCGCGCGGGCGGTCTTTTGCTGGCTGGCCAGCGCGAACAGATCCTGGTCTTCGCGGCTGATCTTGAAGTCGTCGGCCACGTTCTCCGCGGTCTCCGGCATGGAGTCCACGCCGTACTGGGCCTTCATCAGCTTGTTGATGAAGCGCCAGCCGATGGTGGTGTCGTAGATCGCGGCGCTGCGCGAGTAGGCGCTGTCGGCCTTGCCCATGACGAAGGGCGCACGGCTCATGCTTTCCACGCCGCCCGCCAGCATCAGGCCGGCTTCGCCGGCGCGGATGGCGCGCGCGGCGCCGCCAATGGCGTCCAGGCCCGAGCCGCACAGACGGTTGACCGTCGCGCCCGGCACCTCGATGGGCAGCCCGGCCAGCAGCGTGGCCATGCGGGCGACGTTGCGGTTGTCTTCGCCGGCCTGGTTGGCGCAGCCCAGGATCGCGTCGTCCAGCTCTTCCCAACGCACGCCGGGATTGCGGGCTACCAGGGCCTTGATGGCCACGGCGGCAAGATCATCCGGCCGCACGGACGCCAAGGCGCCGCCGTAGCGGCCGAAGGGAGTGCGGATCGCATCGCAGATATAGGCATGCACGGTCATGAGTCGCTCTGAAAGAGTAAGGAAAACGGGATCTTCCGATCGGATCGCAGGATCTTAACGCAGCCCATTTCGCGCCAATTTGGTGCCTGCATGGTGTGTCCGCCTTGCGGACGGTGTCCGGCTGATGTTCAGTCAGCGTATCGCGCTCCGCCGGGCACCGCCGCTCAGGATCCGCTCACGGGCGGTGCGGCCGGCTTGGCCGCGCGTCCCGTCTCGACCAGCGCCTGGCGCCTGAAGCGGCCGGCGGCCAGGTGATAGAACGGCTGCGGGCAAAACTGGCGCGACACGCCCGAAGCCAGCAGCGCACCCACCAGCAGCCAGAACAGCATGGGCTGACTGCCCGTCATTTCCATCACCACCACGCTGGCGGTCAGCGGCGCCTGCGTGGCGGCCGCCAGGAACGCCGCCATCGAAAGCAGCACCAGCACGCGCTGGTCGACGCCGTCGCCGGCCAATTGCCAGATGTGATGGCCGATGCCGGCGCCGGTCGTCAGCGCCGGCGTGAAAATGCCGCCGGGTATGCCGGCCCAATAGGACGCCACGGTGGCCGCCAGCTTGGCCAGCCCGAAGCCGGCGGGCACGCCGTCGTTCCCCGACAACAGGCCGGCCGCCGAGCCGTAGCCCGTGCCATACACGCTGCCGGCCGTGCACAGGCCGATCAGGGCCAGCGCCAGCCCCATGATGAACGCGGTCCAGACGGGATGCGCGCGGATCCAGGCGCGCCACTTGCGCGGCGCGGCGCCCGCCGCGCCCTTGCCCAGCAGGCGGGCGAAGATGCCGCCCAGCGCGCCGTTGAGCGCGCCGCAGACCAGCACCCACATCAGCATGCCCTGGCTCAACGGCGCGCCGGCGAACACGCCGAAGTACGGGTTGTTGCCGGCCACGGCCACCACCAGGAAGCCAGCCGCCAGCACGCCGATCAGCACCAGCCGCTGCCAGCGCAGCACCGTGCCCCGCCCCAGTTCCTCGATGGCGAAGATCACGCCGGCCAGCGGCGCGTTGAAGGCCGCGGCCAGCCCGCCGGCAGCGCCCGCCGCGATCAGTTCATTGGCGTGGAAACCGCGCAGTCGCAGGCCACGGCGCTTCCAGAAATCGCCCCAGGCCAGCATCACGGCCGCGCCCACCTGCACCGACGGTCCTTCGCGGCCGATGGAGGCGCCGGCCAGCATGCCGAGAAAGGCCAGCGGCACTTTCCACAACGCCTGCGCCAGCGAAACCAGGCTGGTCTGCCCGGGGCCGGGCGGCAGCGACAAGGCGCCGATGACTTGGGGAATGCCGCTGCCCGCGGCGTTGGGCGCGAAGCGCAAGGTGAGCCAGCGCAGCGCGGCCAGCGCCGGCGGCAGGATCAGCAGCGCCAGCCAGCCGCTGTGCCCGACCCAGGCGCGGTTCCATTCCAGCGCCTTGTCGGCCAGCCAGGCAAAGCCCAGCGATACCAGGGCGACCAGCGCGGCGCCGCCCAGCAGCAGCCCCATCTGCACGCTCTTGCGCGACAGCCGGTTGATCTGGCGCAGCTTGCGGCGCATCAGATGGCGCGCGCCCGCATAGGCGCGACGCAAGGGATGGGATGGGCTCATGGCGGTCACCTTACCATCGCAAGCTGACCGCCAGCCCACAGGCCCGCCGGCGGACGGCGGGCCCGAAGCGTCAGAACGTGGACCAGTCGTCCTCGCCGGCATGCGCCAGCGCGGGCTGGGCCTGCGGCTTGCGCGCCGCGGGCACCGCGCGCGCCACCACGGGCTTGGCCTGCACCAGGCGCGCCTGCGCCTCGCGCGCCGAACCGCCGGCAGCGCCCGCGTCCACCTTGAAGCGGCGCACTTCCTGCGCCAGGCGGCCGGCCTGTTCCTGCATGCTGGCGGCGGCCGCGGCGGCCTCTTCCACCAGCGCGGCGTTCTGCTGCGTCACGGTGTCCATCTGCGCCACGGCCTGGTTGACCTGGCCGATGCCCGAGGACTGCTCGGCCGATGCGCTGGAGATCTCGCGCACCAGCGTGGCCACCTGACGCACGCTGTCCACCACTTCGCGCATGGTGCTGCCGGCCTCGTCGACCTGGCGGGTGCCGCCTTCGACGCGCTGGACCGATTCGTCGATCAGGGCCTTGATTTCCTTGGCCGCGACCGCGGAACGCTGCGCCAGCGTGCGCACTTCGCCCGCCACCACGGCAAAGCCACGGCCCTGCTCGCCGGCGCGCGCGGCTTCCACCGCCGCGTTCAGCGCCAGGATGTTGGTCTGGAAGGCGATGCCGTCGATCACGCCCGTGATATCGGCGATGCGGCGCGAGCTGTCGGAGATCGCGCTCATGGTCTGCACCACGCCGTCCACCACTTCGCCGCCGCGCAGCGCCACGGCCGAGGCCTGCTCGACCAGGCGGTCGGCCTGGCTGGCGTTGTTGGCGTTCTGCTGCACGGTGCTGGTCAGTTCTTCCATCGACGCAGCCGTCTCTTCCAGCGAGGAAGCCTGCTCCTCGGTGCGCTGGGACAGGTCGGAGTTGCCCTGCGCGATCTGCGAGGACGCCGAGGCGATGCTTTCGCAGCCGTCGCGCACGTCGCGCACGATGCGGGCCAGGCTTTCATTCATTTCCTTGAGCGCGCCCATCAGGTCGCCCGTTTCGTCGCGCGTGGCCACCTTGATGTCGGTGGTCAGGTCGCCGGCGGCGACCTGGCGCGCGGCGGTCACCGCCTGCTGCAGCGGCCGCACGATGCCGCGCGTGACCAGCCAGCCCAGCAACATGCCGATGGCCACGCCCAGCACCGCCAGCGCAATCATCAGCGCGCGCATGCGCTCGTACAGGTCGGTGCCGGCCTGCACCGACACGGCGGCGGCTTTTTCCTTGCTCACGGCCATGTCCGTCATCAGGTCGTCGAGCTTCTGCGACGAAACCATGACGCGCTTCTCGATTTCCTTGACGGCCGCGTCGGTCTGGGTCAGCGCCTGCGATTGGGCGGCGTTGAAGAAGTCCTGAGCCTCGCGCTTCCAGGTGTTCTCGATCTCGATGAACCGGGCCAGCAGGCGCTTGCCTTCGTCGGTCTGGAAAGTCTGGCCGGCGCGATCGCGCAGCTTGTCCATGGTCTGCACGGCGTCGTCGAACTGCTTGCGCAGCGCCTTGCGGTCCTGCTCGCTGGTCGCGGCCAGAAAGGCGTTGCGCGCGCGTCCGGCGTAGATCAGGTTGATGTTCGCTTCCTTGATATCCGAAACGCCGCGCAGCTCGGTGTCATAGAGCCGGTCGTTCATTTCGTTGATGCTGGCGAGCCCCCAGACGCCGAAGGCGCCGATCACGCCGCCTATCACCGCCACAATTAAAAATGCGCCCGACAGGCGGGCGCCAATACGCAGACCAGAAAATAACCGCAACATGCTTCCCTTCCCATGAGATACCCCAGTGTTATGGCGGCCATGCCGCAGTCCCAGGCTCCGAGGTTCAGTCATGGACTGGCGCCAACAATAGCGCTCGGGTTTTTTAGGGGAAACCCTAAAGAAAAGGCTGTTTCTCAGGTAATTCGATGCAATGAACTCGACAATCGACAGGGCGATTGAAAAAACCTCACGTTATCAATGAGTTCCATTGATACAAAGCCTTCAATCAAGTTCCTTCGCGCCTCCCGCGAAAAAACAAAACCCCTCGGCAAGGCCGAGGGGTCCGGATCCGGCGTGGCGCGCGCGCCGCAAGGCGGCGCAGGCGTCCGGCGGATAAAGCGGGATCAGGCGAAGTTCTTCGCGGCAAAGTCCCAGTTCACCAGCGCCCAGAAGTTTTCCAGGTACTTGGGACGGGCGTTGCGGTAGTCGATGTAGTAGGCGTGTTCCCACACATCACAGGTGAGCAGCGGCTTGTCGGCCGTGGTCAGCGGGGTGGCGGCGTTGCTGGTGTTGACGATGTCCACCGAGCCGTCGGCCTTCTTGACCAGCCAGGTCCAGCCCGAACCGAAGTTGCCGGCGGCCGACTTGTTGAAGGCTTCCTTGAAGGCGTCGAAGCTGCCCCACTTGGCGTTGATGGCGTCGGCCAGCTTGCCGCTCGGCGCGCCGCCAGCCTTGGGAGCCAGGCTGTGCCAGTAGAACGTGTGGTTCCAGATCTGGGCAGCGTTGTTGAAGATGCCGCCCGAGGACTTCTTGACGATCTCTTCCAGCGACAGGCTTTCGAATTCCGTGCCGGGGATCAGGTTGTTCAGGTTGGTGACGTAGGTCTGATGATGCTTGCCGTAGTGGAACTCCAGCGTCTCCTTGGAGATGTGCGGAGCCAGGGCGTCCAGTTCGTAAGGCAGGGGGGGAAGAGTGTGTGCCATGTGATGGTTCCTTCTGTTGAGAGCACGATCAAGCCGGTCCATTGTATCGGCAAGACAATGAGGATACCGGCTTAACCCCGAGCTGGCGCGGGTTAAGCAGGCATGAGCAAATGCGCGCCGGCGCGGGTCGCGGCGCGCAAATGCGAACGTTACTCTTTCGCGTAGCGCAGCGCCCTGCCCCCGCGCGTTTCGACCAGCGAGCCATCTTCGCGCAACATCATTGAAGTATGCAGCGGCGAGGCCGACGCGGCTTGCGGCAAAGTCAGGTCGATGCGGATGGCGCGCGCCGCCGGATCCAGTTTCGACACATCGACGAAATGCCAGCGCGCGCCCGAGGGCAGCGGCACGAACACGGCCAGCGCGCGCAGCTTGCCGGCGGCGGCTACGGGCGCGCTGACGCCGTCCTCGCCTTCGGACTCGCGCGGCGCGCCGGCGTAGTCGTCGCTGGCCGAGGACATGGCCACGTCCGCCCTGACCAGCCTGCCCTGGTAGTACACGCGCACGGTCAGATTGCCTGGCCGGGCCGGCTCGCCGCTGACGCGCACGCCCGCCACCGCCGAGAACGGCTGCAGCGGCGGCGTGTCCAGGTAGACCTGCTTGCCGTCGCTGCGCCAGGCGCCGCTGGCGCTGATGTCCACCGCGCCGTAGCTCATCAGGTAGTCAAAGCTGCCGTCCTCGGACAGCACCAATTCGCTGCCGACCTCGCGCACGCCTTGCAGGTAGTAATGGCCCGGCAGTCGCTGCGACGCGGCCGACTTGCTGACCGCCTTGCTCGCGCCGCGGCCATGCGGCGCGGCGGCCTGCACCGGACATTGCGGCTGCAACGACACGCCCTGCGCGGCCAGCGCTTCGCTGAAGGCGGGCGCGGCCTGGCACAGCAGGACCTGCGCGAAATCCTGGCCCGGCGGCGCGGCGACCTGCGTGAAGCGCGCCTTGTGCGTGGCCAGCAGGGCCAGCATCTCGGGCTGCCCGGTCTCCAGCGCGGTCCAGGCCGGGCTGCGGCCCTGGCGGTCGGGCGCATCGGCATCGGCGCCCGCCGCCAGCAGCGCATCGGCCAGATCCTTGCGGCCGAGCCGGATGGCGGCGTTCAACGGCGTTTCACCGCCTTCCTGCGGCGCCTGCAGGTCGGTGCCGCCAGCCTTGAGCCGCCGCAGCACGTCCACGGCCGTGTCGCGCCGCGCCACGATCAGCTCGCGGCCCTGCAGCAGGGCCGCCAGCACGCGCCGTCCCAACGGCGCGCCGCAATCGGCGGGGCCGCCGTTGAAGCCCAATTCCTGCAGGCCGGCGAAATAGCCGGGCTCGTCGAGCAGGCGGAATTCGCCGCCGTCGGGCAGGCAGGCGCGGTCCAGCCCCTGCCCCGTGGCCTGCGCGACGCGACGCGCCAGGGCGATGTCGCCGGACCCGGCGGCGGCGTTGATCAGGGCGTAGTGCGCGGGCGCCCGAGGCAGGCGCGGATCATCCAGCCGCGCACCGCCGCGCAGCAGGCGTTCCAGCCCCGCCTGATTGCCTTGCGCGATCAGCCAATACAACGCGCTCTGCCCGTCCGCGGCCAGGCCGGCCGGATCGGCTCCCTTGGCCAGCAGGCGATCGACGATGGCATCCTGGCGCAGCGTCGCGGCGGCCAGCAGCGGTGGCTCGTCGGCACGGTCCTGCGACGCGCCGTCGCCACTGGCGTCCGCCGCCGGCGGCCGCGGATTGACGGGCACGCCCGCATCGATCAGATAGATGGCCAGCGCCTCGTTCCGGCTGCTCACGGCCTGCCGGATGGCATCCGCGTCCAGCGTCTTCAGGTCGAAACCGGCGTCCACCCACAGCCGCAGCATGGCCAGCCCGTCGGCTCCCGGCTGCCGCAGTGCCAGCAGCACCGGCGAGCGGGTCGGATGACGCATCAGCGCCTGCAAGGTGTCGGGCCGCGCCGCCTTCAGCAGTTCGCGCAACAGCGCGGTATCGCCGGCCGTCACCGCCTGCTCCAGCGCCGAACGGCTGTCGTAGCTGTCCCGTTGCAGTGCCGGATCGGCCCCGGCCGCGAGCAGGATCCGGGCCGCCTCCGGCCGTCGCTGCGCGACCGCCTCGGCCAGCGGCGTATTGCCATAGCGCTCGCTGGCGTCGCCCTCGACCGGCGCGCCCAGCTCCACCAGCCGACGCAGGGTGACCGTGTCGCCGCGCTGCGCGGCCAGATTCATGATCGGACGGTCGCCCCCCTCGATACGCAGAAACAGGGGATTGGACGACCCGGTGAGAGGACCGCGTTGCGCGTAGGGCATGCCCGCCTGCAGCAATTGCACGGCGATCTCCGGATGACCGCCAATCACCGCGGCCTGGGCCGCATCCAGCCACACATCGCGCACGCCCTTCTCGCCATGGCCGCTGGCCGGCATGGTCCTGGGCACCAGTTCCATCAGCGCGGGCACGGCGCCGGCGTTGCCGGTGTAGGCCGCCAGCGCCAGCGGACTCAATTCGTTGTCGAAGGCCGGGCGCGTGCCGGTGGCGGCGAAGGCGCGCAGCACGTCGCCGCCCTCGGTCAGTTCGACCAGCGGATTCCAGCTCAGGAAATCCGCCATGCGCCTGGGCTCGCCGGCGGCGTCGGTCAATGCGCTCGCGCCGCCCGGCTTGGCATCGTCCAGCCCCAGGAAGGGCCGCTGCGCGCCCGCCTTCAACAGCGCCTGCACCATGCGGGCCATGTCCGGACGATCCACCAGACGCGGCAGATAGGTCATGCGGATCGCGAACTCGAAATCGCGATCGAGCAGGAACTCCAGCGGCTTGCGCCCTTCGTCGCCGGCCTGGTTCGGATCGGCGCCGGCCGCCAGCAGCATGTCCACGATCTGCGGCGAGCCATAGAGCAGCGCCAGTTGCAGCGCCGTGCGGCGCGACTGGTACGTGGCATCGTTGAGCGCCGGCTTGGTGGCCAGCAGCGCCGCCAGCATGCGCGTGCGCGCCGGCAGCGCGGCGCGGTGCTCGTCGCGCAGGCGCGCGGCTTCGTCCTTCGGCATGTCCCAATAGACATGCTTGGAACGCAGGCCGCGCGGCGGCATCAGCAGCACGTGCAGCAACGGCCGGCCGTCGTCGGCATAGTCACCGGGATGCGGCACGCCGGCCAGGGCGGCCGTGAACGCGGCCTCGTCGTTGGCCCGCGCGGCCTCGAACAAGGTCCGGACCTCGGGCGTTTCCGCCTTGGGATAGTCGCGGTACGGCGACTGGCAATCGCAGTCCCGGGCCGGATCCTTGCGCGCCACGGGCGGAGGCGGCGCGGGCACCGGCACCGCGCTGTCCGCCAGGGGCACCTCGACCTGGGCGCGCGGCGCGGCAGCGTCCGCGCCCGACGCGGCCCAGGCCGGCATTCCTATCGATCCAACGGCCAGCAGGCCGGCGACGGGCCAAGCAATCGCTTTTCGCAGCATGTGTTTGCCTTGCAAGAGACTGTCGAACCGGGCGCTTGCGGCCCGGACCAGGCATCCTGTTCAGGACGCGTCGGACTCCGGCCGGACCTGGGTGACTTCGGCCTGCGCGCCGCCGCGCGCGAAACGCAACTCCAGCGCCTGTCCAGGCTGCAGGCTGGCGGCATCGCGCAGGATGCGTCCCTGCGCGTCGCGGGCGATCGCATATCCCCGCGCCAGCGTATTGCCCGGATCCAGCGCGCGCAACTGCGCGCCGGCGGCGGCCAGCCGATTGCGCGCCTGCAGCCGCAGCCGCGCATGGGCCTGGCCCAGTTGCCGCGCGGCGTTCGCCACGCGTTCGGCGGCGCGGCGCGTGTCGGGCTTGCGGTGTTCCAGGCGTTGCGCCAGCAAGGCGACGCGCGCGCTGCGCGCGCCTTGCGGCGCGGACCAGGCGGACGCCAGCCGGAAGCCCAGGCTGTTCAGGCGCTCGCGCTGATGTTCCAGGCGCTGCGCCGGCGACACCAGCTGGCCGGCGACGCGGTCGAGGCGCTGGGCGGCCCGCTCCAGCCGCCGCTGCTGGCCGCGCGCCAGCGTGCGCGCCGCGTCCATGACGCGGCCCAGCAGCTCGCCGCGCGGAGTGCAGGCCAGCTCCGCCGCCGCGGTCGGGGTGGGCGCGCGCAGGTCGGCCACGAAGTCCACGATGGTGAAGTCGGTTTCATGGCCCACGCCGCTGACCACCGGAATGGCGCTGGCCGCGACCTCGCGCGCCAGCGTCTCGTCATTGAAGCTCCAGAGATCCTCGATGCTGCCGCCGCCGCGCACCAGCAGCAGGGTGTCCACTTCGGCGCGCTGATTGGCCAGCCGCACTTGCGCGGCCAGCCGGCCGGCCGCGTCGGCGCCCTGCACCGGGGCCGGATAGATGATGACGGGAACTTGCGGCGCGCGGCGGGCCAGCGCCGACAGCACGTCGCGCAGCGCGGCCGCGTGCAGCGAGGTGATCACGCCGATCGCCCGAGGCAGCGGCGCCAGCTCGCGCTTGCGCGCCGGGTCGAACAACCCCTCGGACGCCAGCTGCTCCTTGAGCCGCAGGAAGGCTTCGTACAGGTTGCCCAGCCCGGCCCGGCGCATGGCGTCGACCTGCAGCTGGTAGTCGCCGCGCGGTTCGTACAGCGACACGCGCGCCCGGATCTCGACCTGGTCGCCGGCGCGGGGGACGAAACCGACCGCGCTGGCGCGGCTGCGGAACATGACTGCCCGCACGGCGGCGCGGCTGTCCTTGATCGTGAAGTACCAATGCCCGGAAGCCGCCTGCGTGAAGTTGGAAATCTCTCCGCGCACCCATATTGCCGGGATGCTGCGCTCCAACAACTGCCCCACGGCTTGGTTCAGCTGGGCAACCGTCAGGATATCCCGCGCAAATACGTTGTTTGTGACCGAGAACTCAATTGTCATAAGGCTTTCCGGTGCATACCTGTCCACAGGGCATACGGGGCGGGCCGCAATCATACCTTGTTCAGGGCCTTGTGCGCCCATCGGCCCCAGAGCCAGCATTTACATAGCAAGTCGTTGATTTATATGGTATTTACATGAAAACAACACTGCGCGAAATTGAAGCAAAGGACTGTAAGCCCAGCGCCCATAAGCATTCCTGGCAACTTCTGCACAGAATTATCCACAGATTCTGTGGATAGTTTTGCCCGCCGGGCGGCCTTGCCACATCCCCGCCGCGCCGTTACAGTTCCGGCTTGCATCCGATGCCGATGCGCGTCGACGCGCGCCCCGGCACGCCCTGGAGTTCACCGCTTTGCTAACCATACTGCGCGAGGCCGGCTGGCCGATCTGGCCCCTGCTGGCGACATCCGTGCTGGGTCTGGCCCTGATATTCGAGCGCCTGCTGTCCCTGCGCCGCGGGCTGGTCATGCCACGCGGCCTGACCGAACAGGTCGCCGACATGCTGCGCAACCACCAGGACACCCCCGAATCGCTCGGCAAGCTGGAACGCAACTCCCCGCTGGGCCGCGTATTGGTCGACGTCATTCGCCACCGCCACCTGCCGCGCGAGGAATTGCGCAGCGCGGTCGAGGACACCGGCCGCGCCGTCGCCCATGACCTCGGCCGCTACATCGCCGCCATCGGCACCATCGCCATGGTGGCGCCGTTGATGGGCCTGTTCGGCACCGTGATCGGCATGATCGAGATCTTCGGCTCCTACACGCCCGGCGGCGGCGACCCCGCCCAGTTGGCGCGCGGCATCTCCATCGCCCTGTACAACACGGGCTTCGGCATCCTGATCGCCATTCCGGCCATGATCGCGCATCGCTACCTGCGCGGCCGCGTCGACGGCTACCTCAGCGCCATGGAGCAGGCCGCCGCCCGCCTGGCGCGCGCGGTCGCGTCCGGCCATGCCCATCCGCCCGGCCGCCACGAGGCGCGCCCATGAATTTCCGCGGTTCCCGCGGCGAGCGCGATGAGCTGGACATCAACCTGATCCCGCTCATCGACGTGCTGCTGGTCATCCTGATCTTCCTGGCCGCCTCCACCTCCTTCGCGCGCTTCACCCAGCTCAAGGTCACCCTGCCCCAGGCCTCGGCCGAGCAGGACACGCCGCCCGCGCTGGAAGTCGCCATCAGCCAGGACGGGCGCTATGCGCTCAACGGCACCCTGATCGACGTATCCACGCCGCCCGAGATCGCCGACGCGCTGCGCCAGGCCGCGGCCGGCAAGACCGAACCGCTGGTCGTCATCAACGCCGACGCGCAGGCCACGCACCAGTCCGTGATCAACGTCATGGAAGCCGCCCGGCTGGCGGGCATCGGCCGCGTCAATTTCGCCGCCCAGACCGCCCGGTGAGCGCCCCCCGATCCTCCGCCACGCTGCTCGCGCGCCAGTGGCAGCACGGCGGCTGGCTCTCCACCCTGCTGCTGCCGCTGTCGGCGCTGACCGCCTGGGCCGTCGCGAGAAAGCGCGCCCAATACCGCGACGGACGCAAGCCGGCCTACCGCGCGCCGGTGCCGGTGGTGGTGATCGGCAACGTCTACGTGGGCGGCACGGGCAAGACCCCCATGGTGATCGCCACTGTCGAAGGACTGCGCGCGCGCGGCTTCAATCCGGGCGTGGTCAGCCGTGGCTATGGCGCGAAGATCGGCCCCGAGCCGCGCGTCGGGCATGGCGCGGCGCTGGCCGCGTCGGCATTCGGCGACGAGCCCGCCCTGATCGCGCGCGCCAGCGGCGCGCCGGTCTCGGTGCATCCCAGGCGCGCGCTGGCCGCCCAGGCGCTGCTACGCGCGCATCCCGACGTGGACGTGATCGTCTCTGATGACGGCCTGCAACACCTGGCGCTGGCGCGCGACGTGGAAATCGTGGTGCAGGACGAGCGCGGGATCGGCAATGGCCGCCTGCTGCCGGCCGGCCCGCTGCGCGAACCGGCCAGCCGGCTGCGCGAAGTGGATGCGGTAGTGACCAATATCGGCGTGCCCGGCGCGCAGGAAGCCGCTCCGACGGCGCGGCCGCGCCAGGCCAGGATGTGGCTGGAACCCGGCGACGCGCGCCAGATCGAGGGCGGCGCGACCCGTCCGCTGGCGGCGTTCGCCGGCAGGCCCGGCGTGGCCGCCGCGGCCGGCATCGGCAATCCGCAACGCTTCTTCGCGACGCTGCGCGGCGCCGGCATCACGCCCGAGCCCGCGCTGGCGCTGCCCGACCACCATGATTATGCGCAGTCCCCATTCCGGGACTGGCCGGCCGAGAGCATCCTGGTGACATCCAAGGACGCCATCAAGTGCGCGGCGCTGCACGATGCGCGCCTGTGGGAAGTGCCGGTGCGCGCCGGCTTCTCGGATCCGCTGCTGTTCGACTGGCTGGCGCAGGCGCTGCGCCAGCTTCCCGCGCGCCGCTAGCGCTGCGCGGCGGCCGGCCCCGCGCTTGCCGGCCGGCCCCTGCCCGCCTCAGAAGCACGCCGGCTTGGCCGCGCTGCGGCCCGCCCAGTATTCCGCCCAGGCCCGCCCGCCCCCCCCCGCCGCCCCGCAGCCGGCCACGG
>NZ_JAGTJY010000006.1:0-74418 GCF_018195695.1 Achromobacter sp. Marseille-Q0513
GCGCGGCCAGGGCCATCGCCAGCGGCAGCAGCACGGCGCAGGCCAGCGCGATCAGCAGCGCGTCGTTCCAGGTCTTGCCGGCCAGGTTGCCGTTCAACCAGGTGGCGGCCAGGTGGGCTTGCTCGCGGCGCAGGTTGGACAGCGCGTACTGCACGAAGGCCAGCGCCAGCGCGCCCACGGCGATGCCGGCCACGACCATGCGCTGCGGCGCGGCGAAGCCGGCGCCCGAGCCGAACCAGACGGCGGCCATGGCCAGCAGCGCGCCGGCGGCCGCGCCCCATGCCACCGGCAGCAGGCCCGGCCAGACCATGGCGGCGGCCACGGCGCCGGCCGAGGCGCCGGCGGTCAGGCCGATCACGTCCGGGCTGCCGAGCGGATTGCGGGTCACGCTCTGGAACAGCGCGCCCGACAGGCCCAGCGCCGCGCCCGCGCCCAGCGCGGCCAGCGCGCGCGGCAGCCGCAGGGTGTAGGCCAGCCACTGCTGCACCGGCGTGCCGCCGCCGGCCAGCACCGTGGGCAGCTCGCGCCAGGACAGGCCCTGCGCGCCCAGGGTCAGCGCCAGCGCCACCGACAGCAGCATCAACAGGATCAGCGCCGCGCCATAGGCCAGCGCGCGCGGCGGCAGCGGCACGGCCAGCCAGCGGCCGGCGCGCAGCATCGGCGCGGCGTGGACGGGACGCGCGCGCACCTCGCCGCAGGCGTCGTGGGCGGGAGGCGCGCTCATCGAGCTGCCCCCTGGTCGCGACGCAGCGCGGCCAGCAGGAAGGGCGCGCCGATGAAGGCCACGACCACGCCGGTCAGCAGCTCGGCCGGCGCGCGCAGCAGCCGCGCCAGGATGTCGGCGGCCAGCATCAGGACCGGGCCGAGCAGCAGGCAGAACGCCAACTGCCAGCGCAGATCGGGGCCGGCGAGTCGGCGCGCCAGGTGCGGCACGGCCAGCCCGACGAAGGCGATCGGGCCGCAGGCCGCGGTGGCGGCGGCGGCCAGCACCGCCATGCACAGCAGGCCGGCCAGCCGGTGGCGGCCGGCCGACAGGCCCAGGGCGCGCGCCATGCCGCCGCCCAGCGCCAGCAGGTTCAGCGGCCGCGCCAGCGCCAGGGCCAGCAGCAGGCCGGCGGCGACATAGGGCGCGGCGCGGCCGGCGGCGGCCAGGGAGTGGCCGGCCAGCGAGCCCACGGCCCAGAAACGGTAGACGTCGAAGATGTCGCTGCGCAGCAGGGCGATGGCCTGCACATAGGCGTACAGCACGGCGTTGATGGCGGCGCCGGCCAGGATCAGGCGTACCGGCATCAGCCCGCGTCCGCCCGCGCCCAGCCAGTACACGGCGGCCGAGGCCGCCAGCGCGCCGGGCAGCGCGGCCCAGAACGGATGGGCCGGCAGGCCGCCAGTGACCAGCGCCAGCGTGACGATGGACGCGGCCGCGCCGGCGTTCACGCCCAGCAGGCCGGGGTCGGCCAGCGGGTTGCGGGTCAGCGTCTGGATCAGCGCGCCGGCCACGGCCAGCGCCGAGCCGGTCAGGCAGGCGAGCAATGTGCGCGGCACGCGCGAGGCGACCACCAGCGCCGCGTAGCTGTCGTCGGGCCGGGTCAGCGCGCGCCATACGTCGGCGGGCGCCAGGTCCTTGGAACCCAACCAGAGACTGCCCAGCGTACAGGCGGCCAGCAGCAGGGCGCACAGGCCCAGCGCGCCCCAGCGCGCGCGAGCCGTCATGGGGCGGCCTTGCGCGAGATGCGGGCCTGCCGCGAGTCAGGCCGGTGCATCACGAACGTGTACATCACATGCCGGTGCATCATGGACTCGCGTGCTTGCCGGGGCGGGCGCGCAATGCGGCGGCGGCCAGTTGCGGCGCGAGCCGGTCCAGCATCCAGTCCACCGCCAGCGGCGCGCCGGACGAGGACGCCATGACCAGCGACGGATCGCTCAGGGCCACGTAGGCTCCGCGCTGGACGGCCGGGATGGCGGCATAGAGCGGCATGGCCGCCGTCTTGTCGCGCTCGGCGTCGTTGTAGAACCAGGACACCAGGATGTCGACGTCTGCCAGCCGGTCGGCATGCTCGAAGCCCAGGTAGTGCGCGAAGTGGCCGGCGCTGGCGCGCAGCTGGCGCACCGAGGGGGCCAGGGCCAGGCCCATGGCGCTGATCGTGTCCACGCGCGGATCGCCCGCCACATAGGTGGCGAAGTTGCCGGACCCCAGGTCGGCGCGCACGTAGGCGAAGGTCTTGCCGGCCAGTTGCGGGTTGTCGCGCGCGGCGCGCTGCAAGGCATGGGCGATGCGGGCCTTGAGCGCGTCCGCCTCGGCGCGCTTGCCCAGCGCGGCGGCGATCAGGTCGATCTGCGTGTCCATCGGCGTCAGGAAGGGATGTTCCGGATAGGCCACCACGGGAACGAAGCGCGACAGCTGTGCGTAGGCCTGGGCGCTCATGCCGGAGAACGGCGCCAGCACCACGTCGGGCTGCAAGGCGATGATCTGTTCCACGTCCAGTTCCGGGTATTCCGTGATCAGGGCAGGCAGCGGGGCGCCGCGAGCCTCGATGGCGGCGCGCACCCAGGGCCAGTAGTGCCGGGCATCGCCGCCCCAGTCGGCGCGGCTGACGCCCACCGGCACCACGCCCAGCGACACGGCCAGGTCGTCGGCGCCCAGGCCGATCGTGACGACGCGTTTGGGCGGGGCCTTGATGATGGCCGTGCCGAGCGCGCCTTGCAGCGTCACCGGGAAAGCGGCGGCGGAATCGGTGGCGGGAACGGCGGAGGTGGCCGCCGGCGCTTGAGAGGTGTCGGTCGCGCCGCCGGCCGGCCGGTCGCAACCGGCCAGCGCGAACGCGCACAGGCAGGCCGCCGCGCCCAGGCGCAGCGCCTGCTTCCATGCTGGGAAAGAAAAACGCATCCTGCCTTGCCGCTCCCTCGATCAATATTGCGCGCGCAGCGTCAGCATGACGTTGCGCGGCGCGCCCCACCAGCCCTGGCTGAAGAAGCCGATCTGGTCGTAATACTTGCGGTCGAACACATTGTTGACGTTCAGCGTGGCCGAGACGCGCTTGCTGAAGTCGTACTTCGCCATCAGGTTGACCAGGGCGTAGCTGCCTTGCTCGACGTCCACGTTGCCGCGCGGGCTGGCGGCCGATTGGTACATGCGGCTCTGCCAGTCCACGCCGCCGCCCACGGTGAGCCGGTGCAGGTCGCCCGGCAGGCGGTAGGTGGTGTAGAGCTTGAACAGGCTGCGTGGATGGCTGGTGTTGATGGGCTTGCCGTCGGCGTCCTTGGCGGTGAAGTGCGTGTAGCTGGCGCTGACGTTCCAGCCCGGCATGAGCTGGCCGGTGGCTTCAAGGTCGATGCCCTCGACCTTGGCGCCGGACACGGCGCGCGAGGCCTGCATGGTCGGGAAACCGGGCACGCTGGAGCCCGGGATCACCTGGGCCAGGTTGTTCTGGCGGGTCTGGAACAACGCGGCGGACGCGTTCAGCTGGCCTTCCAGATAGGCGCCTTTCAGTCCGATCTCGTAGCTCTTGCCATCGACGGGCGGCAGGATCGAGCCGCTGGTGTCGCGCGCGTTCTGCGGCAGGAAGATCTCGGTATAGCTGGCGTAGGCCGTGTAGGTGCTGTTGATGTCGTAGATCAGGCCGGCGTAGGGCGTGAACTGCTTGCTGATCTTGTACTTGCTGGCGCGGCCGAAGGAGACCTGGTTGGTGTCCCAATCGCTCCAGCGTCCGCCCACGATCAGATGCAGCGGTTCGGCCAGCGCGAAGCGTCCGACCACGTAGGTGCCGGTCTGCTTGGTGCGCACGTCGTCGGCGGGCGACTTGGCGCCCGACCAGGTCGGTTCCTGGATATGGTCCTGGCGCCAGTTGAAGTAGCTGCCGATGGCGGGTGCGGGGCCGACCATGGCGTATTGCTGGATATCGCTGTGGTCGTCGATGCTCATCCAGCCCACGGCGACCTCGTGCCGCAGGCCGAACAGCTGGAACGGCGCGTTCAGCGACAGGTGGATGTCGTCACGCTTGCGCACGCCGTCGTAGTTGGCGAAGTTGGGCCGCTGCGAGATCGCGCCGGTGACGCGGTCGGGGTAGCCGCCGCGGTAGACCTGCTTCATGCGGTAGTCGCCGTCGTTGTGGCTGTAGGCCGCGCGCAGCTTCCAGTCATTGGCGAAGCGGTGGGTGAGGTCGACGAAATAGGTGGTGGTCTCGGTGTCCTGGCGGGCCCAGCGGGCGTTGTTGGCGACCGAGCGGTTGAAGTCGGTGCGCGAGCCGTCGCTGTAGAACAGCGGGAAGCCGCTGCCGAAGCCGTTGCTGATGCTGCGCTGGTATTCCACGCTGGCCGTCAGCACTGTGTCGGGCGTCAGGTCGGCGCTGACCACGCCGTAGAAAGTGCGCCGGCGCGAGTCCAGGAAGGTCACGTTGCTGTCGCTCTGGCTGTAGGCGGCGACGAAGCGCGAGCGGATCTTGCCGTTTTCGGTCAGCGGCACCGACAGGTCGGCCTCGCCGCGCAGATAGTCCCAGCTGCCGACGCTGACGTTGGCCGAGGCGGCGAAGTCGCGCAGCGGGCGCTTGCGGATGAAGTTGACGGCGGCCGAGGGGTTGCCGGATCCGGTCATCAGGCCGGTGGCGCCGCGCACCACTTCCACGCGGTCGTAGATGGCCGCGTCCATGTCGGTGGAGCCATAGTTCCACTGGCTCAGGATGGGCGATGCCAGGCCGTCGAACTGGATGTTGTCGATGGCGAAGCCGCGCGCCGAGAATGAATAGCGGTTGCTGTCGCTGCGCGTCATCGAGATGCCGGGCGCTGACGACAGGATGGCCGCGGTGTCGCGCAGGCCCTGGTCCTCGATCTGTTGGCGCGTGACCACGCTGACCGATTGCGGCGTTTCGCGCGGCGCCAACGTCAGGCCCGTGGCGGTGCTCATGGACTCGGTGGTGTAGGAATTCGTGCCTTCGGTGGTGCCGCCCAGGCCGGAGCCCGTCACGGTCACGGCCGGCATCTGGGCCACGCCGCCCGGCGCGGACGGGGTCTCTGCGGCGACCTGGGCGGTGGCGTTCTGGTGGGCAAGGGCAGAGCAGAGCAGGGCCGTCTGGATTGCGTGGGTCAAGGGGCGCGCCCGGCGCGGCAGCGCGGCGGGCGTGGGCAAAGCGGACGACATGGCAACGAACTCCGGCGAAATAGGCAACGAGCTGAACGGAAAAATCTGGTAATGAGAATTATTGATTTTTACGTATGGACTGATGTATGCCTGATGACGCGATCCATATGGCAAATGCCGCCGGGACTCCGCCGGAACGGGCGCGAAGCAATAAAGGGATGGCGCCGCGCGGAATGGCGCCGCGCGCGAGCGTGCGGCCAGGGATCGGCTGCTCAGCCCGGTTCGGCGTTGGCCAGCGGCTGCGGCTTGCGATGCAGCCAGGCCCAGCCCAGGGCGCTGGCCGCCACGCAGGCCAGCATGGCCAGCGCCAGGCGCAGCGGCTGGCCATAGACCAGCGGCACGCACCAGCCGCTGACCAGCGAGAAGGTGAGCATCTGCATGAAGCCCAGCACCGAGGCGGCGGTGCCGGACAGCTCCTGCACCCGCGCCAGGATGCGCAAGGTCATGGCGGGCACCGACATGGCCAGCCCGCAGGTGAAGACGCCGGGCAGGATCACGGCCCAGGGCAGCGCGGGCCGGCCAGCCGCCGCCACATAGGCCAGGTTGGCCAGGCAGCTGCCGCCCATCAGCAGATAGGCCAGCGCGGTGACGCGCGCGTCGGTCCAGCTGCCCGCCTTGCGCGCGGCGAACAGCGCGCCCAGCATGGCACCGGCCACCAGCGGCACGAACAGGTAGGCGAAGTCGGTTTCCTGCAAGCCCAGCACGTTCGTGATGAAGTCGGGCGCGGCGCCGATCAGGAAGCCCTGGGCGGCGAAGACCAGGCTGAAGGCCAGCCCCAGCGACACGAAGCGCGCGTCGCCCAGCACCCGGCCGTAGTTCCGGGCCAGGCCGCGCCAGGACAAGGGCTGGCGCTGCTCCGGAGCAAGGGTTTCGGGCAGGCGCAGCGCGCACAGCGCCAGCGCGGCCGTGGCCAGTACCGCCAGAAGCAGGAACACGGCGCGCCAGCCCTGGTGCGCGGCCAGGTAGCCGCCGACGATGGGCGCCAGCGCTGGCGACAGGTTGAACACCAGGATCAGATAGGACATGGCGCGGCGCGCCACCGCGCCCTCGTAGCAGTCGCGCACGATGGCCTGGCCCACCACGATGCCGGCGCCGGCCGACAGGCCCTGCAGCGCGCGCGCCGCCAGCAGCCAGTCGAAGTCCGGGGCGGCGGCGGCCAGCAGCGCGCCGGCCACGTAGCAGACCAGGGCCGTCAGCACCACGCGGCGCCGGCCCAGCGAGTCGGACAGCGTGCCATGCAGCAGCAGCATGGCCGCATAGCAGAACATATAGACCCCGAGCGTCAGCTGCACGGTGTCCTGCGGCACGCCGAACTCCCGGCTCAGCGCGCCGAACGCAGGCAGGTAGGCGTCGATGGTCGCGGGCGCGACGCAGGACAGCAGGCCCAGCATGAGCACCATGACCGGAAAGGCAGGCAGGGGAACGGGGCGGGACACGGGCGCTTCCATGGCAAGGGCCGCCCGGATTGGGCGGCATTGCGTCATGGTGGCCCAGCCAGGCCGGCGTCGGGAATGCGCAATGCCGGCGGAGCAATGGCTGCCGCCGGAAGCAGACGGCAACGCGCGGGAATACGGGCGGCGGGGATGGGGTAGAGGCCGCCATCGCGTCCGCGCGCCGATTCAGTTCAGTTCGCTGGGGGCCACGCCGTAGCGCTCGCGGAAGGCCGTGGCGAAGTTGGTGGCGTGGCGATAGCCGACGAAATGCGCGGCCTGCTGCACGCTCCAGCCCTGGGCCAGATGCTGGCGGGCCACTTCCAGCCGCCGCTCGCGCAGCCAGCTGAACACCGATTGCCGGTAGGCGGCCTGGAACTTGGCGCGCAGCGTGCTGGGGCTCATGCAGGCCAGTTTGGCCAAAGCCTCCAGCGTGTGGTCCTCGCCCGGCGCGTCGTGCAGCCGTTCACGCACGCGTTCCAGCAGTTGCCGGTCGCGCTGCGACAGGCTCTGATCGGCGGGCGGCGCCTGGTCCAGCGAGGCCAGCGCATGCGCCAGCAACTGGGCGCCCACGCCCTCGCGCAGCAGGTTGCGCAGCGGGTGGTCCCAGCCGCAGTCCAGCAGGTGCTCGATGGCCAGCAGCAGATGGTTTTGCACCTGCCAACGCCGCAGTCGCAGGCCGGCCGGCGAACGCAGCGCCTTCCAGATCATCTCGCTGGCGCGCTCGTCGCCCGCCGCTTCCGGCTCGGACAAGGACAGGTTGACGCTGCGCAGGCGCTGGCCGGCCGGGTGGATGCCGGTCATGGCGGCATTCTCGCCGTACAGGGCGCTGATGCCGCTATGGGCCAGCAGCGGCACGTCGTCCTGGCGGTCGAGCTGGGCGCGGGCCTGGCCCTGCAGCATGATGATGGCGGAGAAGCGCGGCGTCATGAAGGACGTGGCTTCGTAGTGATGGTGCACCTGCAGGTCGGACACGACCAGCGTGACGCCGGGCCGGATCTGGTGTTCCTCGACGCGGCCCTCGGCGATGCAGAGGGCGTCGTGGTCGGCGCGCGGCGTGCCCAGCTTGGGCAGGCGGTAGCTGAAGCCGGCCGGGCCGCCCATGCGGTTGAAATCCGCGACGGTGAACCTGGCCGTGGGAGGATTGGGTGGGGTCAAGGTCGTCATCCGCGCTGCTGGTTGAAGCCGACGGCCATGGGCGCGCCGTGGCTGGGGAGATCCGAGACAGGGTGAAAATGAGAATAGCACGGATTTCTATTTATTTATTTGCATGCCGGATCGACCGTTGATCGTTGTCGAACCGCGCTATGGTGAACCAAGCGGTCGATTCTCCCGTTTGTCGAGAGCTTGTGCAATTTTTGGCCCTTGTATGCCTGGAACCCGTGGCAGGCGCTCACGCGCTACGTCGATACCGCATAGAGACCGACGCAGCCCAGATCCGTACGCGCGCCCAGCCGGCCATCGGCCGTCCAGGTGAGGGCGACGCGCTTGACGATCTGGTCGATTGCGATCTTGTTCAGCGGGCGCATCGTGGCCAGCTCATGCACGTGGACGTGGCCCCGCATGTGAAAAGCGATGCGGCCGCGCGCGGCGTCCAGGGCGAAGTTGCTGCTGCCGGGGTCGGCCGCCTCGGGCCAGCCGGCCCGGGGCGCGGCGCTGGCCAGATCGAAGGCCAGCAGCCGCCATCCTCCATAGTTCTCTTTGACGATCAGCGCACGCCGGTCGGGCGTGAAAGCCAACTGTCCGACCATCTTGAAGTCGCCTTCGATGATGGCTTGCCGGGTGCCGCCGGCGATATCCAGAACCTGGATGCGGCCCGGTTGCACGCAGTACGCCAGCAGGGCGCTGTCCGCCGACAGCGCGCCCTCCAGCTGGGGCGTGTGGCCGCCGTACAGCTCCGGCTCGATGGCCAGGCGCAGCAGATCCTTGCCGGCGGCCAGGTCGCGCACCACGAGTTCAGGCTGTTCGTGCCAGGCCGCCACGGCGCCCTGGCAATCCAGGAAGCTTGCCGGCTTGCCGTTGGCCCGCGTCAGCGGTTCGATCAGGCCGGTGGCCGGCGTCCAGGCGCGGATCTGGTGGTCGGCCAGCAGCAGGACTCGCTCCAGGCCCGCCACGGGCAGCATGCGCCACAACAAGGTATTCGGCCCGGCAAAGGCAAGGCGCTCGGCGCTGCCGTCCGGAGCGAGGCGCCAGATTTCGTCGCCCTGCCGGGTATCGTCGTAGCGGTTGAGCAGCAGGCCGCCGTCCAGTTCCGCGATGGCCAGGGCGCCGGTGTAGCCGCCGCCCAGATGCCTGAGCATGACGGGCTCGCCCGACGCGGCGGCGGGCGCGGCCAGCACCATGCCCTTGCGCAGGCGCGCGCCTTCTTCCTTGTCCAGGTAGCGACGGGCGCAAGCCGCATCCGCTTGCGGTTTGTCCGTTTCCTTGAGTTTGCCCGGCATGCCGGCAAAGATGGTCACGTTGATCCCGTCGGTTCGCGTGCCCCAGACTTTGCCGGTGGCGGGATCGTGGAAGCTGCGGATACGGGTCATGCGGGCCTCTTGCGCGTATGCCGCGTGGCGGCAGAGGGCGGGCGCATGGCGCCGCCGGGTCGCCGGCGGGCTGCGTGGTCCGCTGGCGGTCCCGTCGATTGTAGGGCGGCGCGCCGCCATGGCTTCCCGGGAACGGCGGCCGCTGGCATGCGGGGCAGGATCAGGCCGCGCAATTGCCGATGCGGTCTCCCATGACGCGCCGGTACCACTCATGGAAATGCAGCATGCCGTCCTCCATCGGCGACTGGTACGGGCCGCTCTCGGACACGCCCCGGCGCAGCAGGGCGAGCCGGCCGGCGTCCATGCGTTCGCCGATCTCGTCGTCCTCGACGGCGGTTTCCATATAGGCGGCGCGCTGGGCCTCGACGAACTCGCGCTCGAACAGCGCGATTTCCTCGGGGTAGTAGAACTCGGCGATGTTGATGGTCTCCTGCGGGCTCTTGGGATAGAGCGTGGACAGCACCAGCACGTGCGGATACAGCTCGATCATGTGGGTGGGGAAGTAGGTCACCCAGATCGCGCCGTAGTCCGGCGCCGAGCCGCCGCGATAGCGCATCAGCGTGTCGTGCCAGTCGCGGTACACGTCGGAACCGGGCTTCTCCAGCGAATCGTGCACGCCGACGCGCTGCAGGCTGTACTGCTCGGCGAATTCCCAGGACAGATCCTCGCAGGTCACGAAGCGGCCCAGGCCTGGATGGAAGGGGCCGACGTGGTAGTCCTCCAGGTAGACCTCGATGAAGGTCTTCCAGTTGTAGTTGCATTGATGGACTTCCACATGGTCCAGCACGTAGTCGCTGAAGTCGAACTCCGGCCGGTTGAAGAGCCGGCCCAGGTCGGCCAATGGATCGCGCGGTCCCTCGAACAGCAGGCCGTGGCAGGATTTCAGCGGGAAGCGCGGCAGGTTCAGGCAGGGCGTGCTGGGGAATTGCGGCGCGCCCAGGATCTGGCCGCGGTTGTCGTAGGTCCAGCGGTGCAGCGGGCAGACGATGTTGCCGCCGGTGGCGGTCAGGTTGCCGGCGGGATTGCCCGGCCCGGTCACGGCGCCGGTCTGGCCGCCCAGGATCAGGGCCTGGCGGTGGCGGCAGACGTTGGAGATCAGCTCGACGCCGCCGGCGTTGCGCACCAGCACGCGGCCGCCTTCCTCGTGCGGCAGGCGGCGCCAGTCGCCGGGCTCGGGCACGCCTTTCTCGTGGCCGACATAGATGGCGGATTGCTTGAATATGGTTTCCTGCTCGCGGGCGAACAGCTCTTCGTCGAAATAGGCGCGCACGTGCAGCGGGCTGAGCGCCTGCTGCACATGCGCCAGGCTGGCGATGTCCGTCATGATCCGACTCCTAGGGCCTGGGCGCGGCGGGCTCAGGCGGGCACGGCGCTTTCGGCGTCCAACCGCGCGATGCGCTCGGCGGTATCCAGTTTGGGGCAGGTGCTGCAATAGTCGCCGTCGCGCCTGCGGAAGTGATGGCAGCAGACCTGGCGGTCCACGGCGATGACCGGCAGGCCCTCGCGCTGATAGGCCAGGTAGCCGCTGCGGCCGGCGATGCCCAGCCGCGTCAGCCAGTCGGCCGCGGTCTCGCGGGCCCAGGCATTGGCGGCGGCGGGCTCGCCGCTGCGCGCGGCCTGCAGGGCCGACAGCACGCAATCGGCCTGCATGCAGGCGGCGGCGCGGGGATTCAGGCTCAAGACCTGGGTCAGCTCGCGGTAGAACGCGGCGCAGATCTGCCGCAGCTGGGCGGCGATGGCGTCCATGCGCTGGCGCAGGCAGCCGCGCAGCGGGTCGTGGCGGCCGATGCTGTAGCCGCAGATGAAGCCGTTGACGACCGGCTGGTCGAGCCGGCCCAGGTCGGGCGCGATGGCGCTGCGGTGCGCGGCGATCATGCCCAGGTAGATGGGCTGCCAGATCAGCAGGCCCCAGCAGCGTAGCGCCAGATAGTGCGGGCCGGCCTCGGGATGGCGCTCCAGCCACCAGTCGCGCAGGTCGCGGATGGCGGCGGCGTTGTCGGCGCCGGGACGGATGCCGGACGCGGGCGGAGCGCCGTCCGGGGCATCCGCCCGGCGGTCCGCCGTGCTCTCGTGTTCGCCCTCGACCCGGCCTTTCAGGCCGGGCACGAGGGTGGCGGTCAGCGCCAGCAGTTCATCCAGCTCGCGGCTCACCGGGGCATCCTCACGCGGCGGCGCGGACGGCGTCCGCCTCGGCCTGGTCCAGCCAGCGCGGGCGGAAGCGCGCGATCGGGTTGACCAGGTTGGGGGCCATCTGGAAGCTGCCGATGGGATCGGCCAGGTTGACCATCTGGAGGTTGTTGGCCAGCTGCAGGCGGTTCAGGCACGAATGGATCATGTCCGGCGCGTACAGGTCGTACTGGCGGTACTTGGCCAGCCGCTGCGGATGCGCTTCCTGGTAGGCCGCGACGCGGCCGGCCACCAGTTCCCAGAACGCGTCCTCCTGCATCAGGCCGGTCTCGGCCAGGATGTGGCTCAGGTGGCGGAAGTAGCCCTCGAACACATCCACGAAGATGGTCAGCAGCTTGTATTCCTCGGGCACGTCGGCGGCCAGCCGGCGCGCGTTCTCGGGCAGCGCGGCGGCCGGGTTCAGGATCGACGATTCCTCGGCGATGTCCTTCATGAAGGCGCGCACCGGCACATGGTCCTGCACCACCAGGATGACGTTCTCGCCATGCGGCATGAACACCAGGTCGTGGGCGTAGAAGCAATGCACCAGCGGCGTCAGGTAGGCGTCGACGTAGCGGCGCAGCCAGGCGTCCACGGTCAGGCCCGAGGCGCGCACCAGCTCGGGCAGCAGCGCGCGGCCCTGCGGATCCACGTGCAGCAGCGCGGCCATGGTCATCAGGCGCTGTCCCGGCGCGATCTGGTTCAGCGGATTGTCGCGCCACAGCGCCGAGAACATCTTCTTGTACGGCGTGTCCACCGGGATGGCGGCTTCGTAGTAGTAGTTGCGAAAGCCCAGCGATGCCGCCTCGCGCAGGATGGTGAAGCCGTTCGCGCGCAGCCACGGGTCGGACGCGATCAGGCCGTGGATGTACTCGTTGATGGCCGGCGTGCCTGACATGTAGTACGGCGACAGGCCGCGCATGAAGCCCATGTTCAGGATCGACAGCGAGGTCTTCACATAGCGCTTGGCGGGCTGGCTGATGTTGAAGAAGGTGCGGATCGACTGCTGCGCCAGGTACTGGTCCGCGCCTTCGCCCAGGCACACGATCTTGCGGTTGGCGACATAGGGGGCGAAGGCCAGCGACAGCTTGTTGAACCACTGCCACGGATGCGAGGGCATGAAGTAGTAGTCGGCCGGGTCCAGGCCCTGGCCGCGCAGCCGCTCGGTGAAGGCGGCCACGGTCTGCTCGCCCAGCTCCTCGCGCAGCAGGCTGTCGTAGTCCATGTCGGACAGGCAGGCGAAGTGCGCGTTGTCCTTGTGCACCGCCAGCCACATCACGCGGATCGGCGCGGCGGCCTCGGGGGCGTAGGCGTGGTAGTCCTCGGCGTCGAAGCCCAGGCGGCCGTTGTTGGCGACGAAGCTGGGGTGGCCCTCGATCATCGAGGTCTCGATGGTCTGGTAGTCGGCCAGCGCCAGCTCGGCGGCGCCCGGGGCGGCGCGGCCATGCTTGTAGGCGCTGCCGTGCAGCGTGCTGGTGATCTCGTCCAGGTAGATGGGCAGGCGGTCGGCGGGCAGGGCCAGGCGGTCGCGCACCTCGATCACGAATTGCAGCGCGTCCAGCGGCGCGGGCGCGCCGGCCACGGTCTTGGCGATGGATTCGGGCGCGATGCGCCAGTGGCGCATGGCCATGATCTGCGCGTCGAAGCGGTACTCGGCGCCTTCGGCCAGCGCCAGCCGGTAGCGGTCGAAGCCGGGCTTGTCGGACGGGCCCAGGCGCTCGGGCTCCAGCAGCCATTCATGCGCGTATTCCGAGATGGCCTTGCGCACCAGCAGGCGGTTGACCTTGGCCCAGACCTCGGGTTCAAGGTGGCTGGCGACCTGGGACGGATGTTGGGCGGCGGGGTGGCTCATAGGGTGGACTCCTGAAGTTGGGCCTGCTCGAACTGGGCGCGGGTGCAGAAGGCGAGGCTGGCGGTTTTTTCGCGGAACCGGGCCTGCCCGGCGTAGACGAATCCCATGGCCAGGTTCAGCGCATGGATCTTGGCGTTGTTGGCGTCCGGCTCGACCACCACGCGGGCGGCGTTGAGCCGGTCGAACAGGAAGCGCATGACCAGGGCGAAGACCTCGCGGCTGAAGCCCGGGATGCGTTGCGTGGGGGGACCGATGAAGATGTGCATGCCGATGTCGCCCGGACGCACGGGGTAGTGCTCGCCAATTTGGTCGTGGGCGGGGTCGTAGCACTCGGCCAGGAAGGCGGGGCGGCCCTGGTGCGAGCCGAGCCAGGCCTGGGCATGGCCACTGCCGCACAGCGCGGCGTAGAAGTCGCGCACCTGCGCCACGCTGTGGTCCTGCATGGACCAGAAGCGCGCGTAATCCATCGCGAACCAGCGTTGCAGCAGCGGCGCGTCGGCCTCGGGATCCAGCGGACGCAGCGCCAGGCCGGCGCCCTCGTCATAGCATTCGCGGGCGTGGCGGTCGATCTCGCCCAGGAAGGTGGCCATCATGGTCATCATCGTGGTTCCCTCGTGACTCATACGGTGGCGGCGCGATGGCCGTCCATCATGGGCATCAGCTCGGTCGCGGCGGCATGCAGGCGCTTGCCGGCGGCGCGCCGGTCCTGGCGATGCGCCAGCACGCCGCTGGCGGGCGGACGGAACTCCTGCAGCGCGGTGTGGGCCTCGACCGGGTAGTGCTCCACGCCGGTCAGCTCGCGCAGGATCAGCGAATTGCGGTGGCAGCAGAAGCCCAGGTCCGGGTTGGTGACGCCGTGGCTGAGCAGGCCGGTGTTCTGCACGTAGATCTCGCCGCCGTCGTGGTCGATGGCGTAGTTGCGGCCGATCCGGTAGCTGCCGTCCTCGTTCCAGGCGATGCGGTCGTGGATGGGGTTGATGCACGCGGGGATGCTGTGCGAGTAGCCAGTGGCCAGCACCAGACCGTCGGTGGCGTGGCTGAAGGGCTGGGCGTAGTCGACGTGCTGGAATTCCAGGTGATAGCGCGCTTGCGCGCGGTCGTAGCGGCAGGCGCGCAGCTCGGAATTGGTGAGCAGGGTGTAGCGCCGGTCGCCGTCGTGGATCTTCTCGTCCAGCAGGTCGTAGATCTGGTTGATGAGCGAGGCGTTGATGCCCTTGTACAGGCTGCTCTGCTGCGCCAGGATCTGGCGGCGGCGCGCTTCGGGCAGATCGTAGAAGTATTCGGTGTAGTCGGGCGAGATCAGTTCCAGCGTGAGCTTGGTGTTCTCCATCTGGAAAAAGCGCGGCGAGCGCGTGATCCACGCCAGGCTGTAGTCATGCCCGGCGCTGTCGCGCAGCAGGTCGTGGAAGACCTCGGCCGCGCTCTGGCCGCTGCCCACGATGGTGATGGCGTCGCGCTGCTGCAACTGCGCCTTGTTGCGCAGGTAGTCGGCGCTATGGATATAGGGCGCGGCGCGGCGGTCGCAGCAGGCGGGCAGGGACGGTTGCGACCCCAGGCCCAGCACCAGCTTGCGGCAGAGGACCATGAAGCGCTCGCCGGTGGCGGCGTGCTGGCCGGTGACCAGGTAGGTGTTGCTGTCCGGATCGTGCAGCACGCCCTGCACGTCGCTGTTGAAGCGCAGGTTGGGCAGGCGGGCCACGACCCACTGGCAATAGCGGTTGTACTCGGCGCGGCTCAGATAGTGGTTCTCGCGCATGTAGTACGAATAGATGCGGCCGGTCTGCTTGCAGTAGTTCAGGTAGCTGTACTCGCTGCGCGGATCGGCCAGGCTGACCAGGTCCGCCAGGAAGGGGTTCTGCAGCGTGGAGGCCTCGATCAGCATGCCCGGATGCCAATCGAAGCCGGGCTTTTTCTCCAGGAACAGCGCGCGCACGCCGGGCAGCGGCGCGGACAGGCAGGCCAGGCTGAGGTTGAAGGGGCCTAGGCCGATAGCCACGAAGTCATAGATTTCTCGATTCATGATTGGAGTCGCCTTTGCTGAGTCTGCGTTGCGCGTGCGCTGCGGTCGGCACGGGAAGGGAAGCGCCCGGGACTGGCGTCAATCGGGCGGGATGGGCCGGCACAGGTAGACCAGCCGGAGGGCGCGCGCGATCAGCGGGGGACTGCCTTTGCCGGAATTGCAATATCTTGTAATGCACATGGGTGTGATTTTCATTTGCAATGCAGCAACTCTAGCAAATACGGGTTTGTGCTGACACGCACCGCGCCGGCTTGCGAGCGGTCGGCATATGCAGGGTGGCGGTCGGCATAGGGACGTGTCCGGGGCCCCGGGGCGTGTGGGACAATGCCCGCGAACTGTTCCGTGGCGCGCCTGTGCGCCGGCGGCGCAACGGCAGGACGGAAGGGAATCAGGATGGAATCCAGGCATATCAAGCCGCGCGCGGCGCGCATCCGCACAATCGCCGGCGCGGCGCGGGACGAGGGCCGCGTACATGGCTGACATGCGGCCGCGACTGGCGCTCAAGGCGGTGCGCAGCGCAAGGCTGGCCGCCGTCGATCTGGCGCTGGCGCCCGGCGAGTGCGCGGCGGTGATGGGGCCGTCGGGCTCGGGCAAGTCCTTGCTGCTGCGCCAGGTCGCCGACCTGGATCCAGGCGAGGGCGAGGTCGAACTCGACGGCGCGCCGCGCTCCGGCATGGCGGGCTACGAATGGCGCCGCCAGGTCATCTACTGCCAGGCCGAGGCCGGCTGGTGGGAAGAGCGCGTGGCCGCGCATTTCGACGATGCGGCCGCCGCCGCCGGGCTGGTGGAGCGGCTGGGGCTGGCGCCCGAAAAACTGCAGGCGCTGGTGCGCGAACTGTCCACCGGTGAACGCCAGCGCCTGGGCCTGGCGCGCGCCTTGGTGAAACGGCCGCGAGCGCTGTTGCTGGACGAACCCACGGCGGCCCTGGATCCGGACGCGACGGTCCGGGTGGAAGGCGAGGTCCGCCGCTACCTGGACGAAGGCGGCGCGGTGTTGCTGGTCACGCACAGCGAGGAACAGGCGCGGCGCCTGTGCCGGCGCGCGTGGCGGATGCGACAGGGCAAGCTGGAGACGCTATGGACGTGATACGGCTGCAAGCCACGGACCTGCTGGTCGCCTCCTGCCTGGTGCTGCTGTGCGCGGCGATTTCCTTCGCGCTGCGCCTGGGCATGCAGCGCCAGACGCTGTGGGCGGCGGCGCGCACCGTGGTCCAGTTGCTGCTGGTGGGCCACATCCTGAAGCTGGTGTTCGCGCATGCCGCGCCCTGGCTCACCGCCGTGGTGGCGGCGGTGATGATGGGCCTGGCCGCGCGCGAGGTCGCGGCGCGGCCCAAGGCGCGGCTGGCCGGACACGGCAACGGCTGGGTCGGGGCGGCGGCGGTTGGCGCCACCACGCTGGTGACGGCGCTCTTCATTCTCAACACGGCCTTGCGGCCGGATCCCTGGTACGACCCGCGCTACGTGATCGCGCTGGTCGGCATCGTGCTGGGCAGCGTGCTCAACGCCGCCAGCCTGGCGCTGGACGGCATGCTGGCCGGCGCGTCGCGCGAGAAGCTGGCGATCGAGGCGCGCATCTCGCTGGGCGCGCCGCCCCGGCTGGCCTTCGCCACCGTGCTGCGCGAGTCGGTGCGGCGCGGCATCCTGCCCAGCATCAACCAGATGTCGGCGGCGGGCATCATCACGCTGCCCGGCATCATGACGGGCCAGATCATCGCCGGCATGGATCCGGTCGAGGCGGCCAAGTACCAGATCCTGCTGATGTTCCTGCTGTGCGGGGCCAGCGGCATGGCGGCGATGGGCGCGGCCTACGGGGCCATGCGGCGGTTGAGCGACGGGCGCGGTCGGTTGCGGCTGGACAGGTTGCACATGCCCGATTGAGTGCATGCGGCGACGGGCGGAGCGGGCTTCGCCCGCTGCCTCTCGCCGGCCACTCCGGCTGCTACGGTCGGTCACCAATTCAATGAAAACTCGACGCGCGCCGGGTGATAATGCGCCGGCGCGGAAATGCCTCCGCGCCGCGTTCGCTCATGCGGGTGCGCCGCGCCGTGATGCGCCTTCCTTCAGCGGAGACGGAAGCGCGCCTGGGGGCGCGGGATCGCCTGGGCCTGCCGTTCCCTCGGGAGTCGTTCAGCTCCAGGCGGATTTGGCAAATAACGCCGGCCAGACCGGCACGAAAACGGGATCGTTACATTGATGAGCATTACCGAAATGTTTGCGTGGCTGACCAGCGAAAACGGCCTGATGGCCCTGCTGGCGCAGAACTGGGTGCTGGGCACCCTGATCATCGCCCTCATCATCTTCGTCGAGACGGGACTGGTGATCATGCCCTTCCTGCCGGGCGATTCACTGCTGTTCGCGGCGGGCGCCTTCCTCGGGCTGGCGGGCATCGATCCGCTGACCTCCATCGCCATCATCACGGCCGCCGCCATCGCCGGCGACGCGCTCAACTACACGATCGGTTCTTCCCGCTGGGGCCAGAAGCTGGCGCACAGCCGATGGATCAAACCTGCTCACATGGAGCGCGCGCGGGAATACTTCGCGCGCTTCGGCGCCATGACGATCACCGTCGCGCGCTTCGTGCCCATCGTGCGCACCCTGGCGCCTTTCGTGGCCGGCCTGTCGCAGATGCCGCGTGGCCGCTTCTATGCCTACAACGTGGTCGGCGGCGTCGTCTGGTGCAGCTCGATGATGCTGGCCGGCTACTGGCTGGGCTCCATCCCCTGGGTCCGGGCCAACCTGCATTGGGTCTCGGTCATCATCATCGGCCTGTCGCTGATCCCCGTCGCGCTGCAATGGCTGCAGGTGCGGCGCCTGGCGCAGCAGCGCTGACGCCAGGCGCTGGGCTGGCACGCTACTGACTAGACCAGGCGCTGCGGCGTCCGGCCGCGCCAGCCCAGCATGAAGTAGCCCGACTGCAGGACCAGCATCGCCATGAAGGCCAGGGCGTAGGCCCACCAGATGCCTGACAGGCCGATGCGCGCGTCCAGCCACCAGGCGGCGGGCAGTTCCACCGCCACGATCGCCAGCACGCCCAGCGTGGCGGGCACGAGCACCGTGCCGCTGGCGCGCATCACGCCCGACAGCACGGACGCGCAGCCCAGCGCCACCACGCTCCACGCCACGATGCGCAGCAGTTCGCCGGCCTGCGCGGCGGCGGCCCCGTCCTTCAGGAACAGGCCGATGGCATACGGCGCCAGCGCATAGGCGACGCAGACGAACAGGCCCGTCACCGCCACGTTCATCATCAACCCGGTGCGGGCGATGGCGCCCAGTCGGTGGCCGCGTCCGGCGCCGATGGCGTGGGCGGCCAGGATGGTGGCGCTGATGCCCAGCGACATCGCGGGCAGTTGCAGCCAGCTCATCAGCTGCGTCACCGCGCCATAGGCCGCCGTGGCCTGCGCGCCGTGGCGATTCACCAGCCCCAGCAACGCGATTTCGGCCGCCGCCATGGTCAGCATCTGCAGGGCCGCCGGTACGCCGATCTTCAGGATCGCGCGCGTCAGCGCCGGGTCGAAGCGCAGTTCGCGCAGCAGGGCGGCATTGGGCGCCAGGGGATGGCCCCGGCGGCGCCAGCGCCACGCCAGCCAGCCCAGCGCCAGCGTGAAGCCGAGCAGCGTCGACACGGCCGGACTGAGCACGCCCAGCCTGGGCAGCCCGGCCCAGCCGGCGATCAGCGCGGGCGTGCACAACATCGCCACGCCGGTCGCCAGGAGCAGCGTCCACATGGGCGAGACGGCATCGCCCACGCCTCGGCTGATGGACGTGGCCAGCCACAGCAGGAAAATCAGCGGCGCGCCGATCAGCATCACGCGGGCGTAGCGCACGGCGTCATCGAGGATCTCGGGCGGCGTGTCCAGGGCCTTGAGCAGCATGGGGGCGGTCAGGCCGCCGATCACGCTGACGATCAGGCCCACCGCCAGCACCAGCGCCAGGGCGGTGCCGGCGACGGCGCGCGCCCGGGCGGGATTGCGGGCGCCCCAGGCCTGGCCGGCCAGCACGGTGGCGCCGATGCTCAGGCCGATGATGATGGCCAGCAGGAAAAAGAACACGGGAAAGAAGGCCGACACGGCGGCGATCGCGTCCAGGCCGATCATCTGGCCGAGATAGATGCCGTCGATGGTACCGGCGGCGGCCTGCAGCGTGTTGGTCAGCATCATGGGCGCCAGAATGGCCAGATAGGCTTTCCATAAGGGCGGGGCTTGCAAGGGAGGCAAGGTGGTTGCCTGGGTCATCGCGTTTCCTTGGGCGATACGGGGCCTGTCCGCGACGGAAAGGGTTCCGGCGGAAGGTCATGGGTCCGTGGGGAAGTGGTTGGTATGCCTGTCCGCGAGGCGGCGCGTCAGTGGCGCGCAATCGGGCCGGGCAGGCAGGTGCAAATATTACCCAGACAAAATAATCAAATCAATATGTCCGGGTAAAAATATTTGAATCAGACCCTGGCACGCGTGGCGGCGGCACGGGGTGCCAGGATCGGAGGCAGCGGAGCGGGACAAAAAAAACGGCGGCCCCTCGCGGGACCGCCGTTCTTTTTCCTGGCGCATCCGCGCGTAACGCGGATCGCCGGGCAGGGCAGACGCTTAGCCGATGGAGGCCAGGATCTGGTTCAGCGTGGCGCTGGGGCGCATGGCCGCGACAGCCTTGGCCTCGTCCAGCTGGTAGTAGCCGCCCAGGTCCACGGGCTTGCCCTGGGCCGCCTTCAGCTCGTCCAGGATGCGGGTCTCGCGCTCGCCGAATTCCATCGCGGCGTTGGCGAACAGCTTGGCCAGCGCGGCGTCCTCGGTCTGGGTGGCCACGGCCTGGGCCCAGTACATGGCCAGGTAGTAGTGGCTGCCACGGTTGTCCAGGCCGCCGACCTTGCGGGCGGGCGACTTGTTCTCGTCCAGGAACTTGGCGGTGGCCTGGTCCAGGGTCTTGGCCAGCACCTGGGCCTTGGCGTTCTTGTAGGTACGGCCAAGGTGATCCAGCGATTCGGCCAGGGCCATGAACTCGCCCAGCGAATCCCAGCGCAGGAAGCCTTCTTCCACGAACTGCTGCACGTGCTTGGGCGCGGAACCGCCGGCGCCGGTCTCGAACAGCTCGCCGCCGGCCATCAGCGGCACGATCGACAGCATCTTGGCGCTGGTGCCCAGCTCCATGATGGGGAACAGGTCGGTCAGGTAGTCGCGCAGCACGTTGCCGGTCACCGAGATGGTGTCTTGGCCGGCGCGGATGCGCTTGAGCGAGAACTTGGTGGCTTCGACCGGATCCAGGATGCGCAGGTCCAGGCCGCTGGTGTCGTGGTCGTTCAGGTACTGCTTGACCTTGGCGATGACCTGCGCGTCGTGGGCGCGGTTCTCGTCCAGCCAGAACACGGCCGGGGTCTTGGTGGCGCGGGCGCGGGTGACGGCCAGCTTGACCCAGTCCTGCACGGCGGCGTCCTTGGTCTGGCACATGCGCCACAGGTCGCCGGCCTCGACGGCCTGCTCCAGCAGCACCTTGCCCGAGGCGTCGGTGACGCGCACGGTGCCGGCGGCCGGGATGACGAAGGTCTTGTTGTGCGAGCCGTATTCCTCGGCGGCCTGGGCCATCAGGCCGACGTTGGGCACGCTGCCCATCGTGACCGGATTGAAGGCGCCGTTGGCCTTGCAGTCCTCGATCACGGCCTGGTAGACGCCGGCGTAGCAGCGGTCCGGGATCACGGCCTTGGCGTCCTGCAGTTCGCCGGCGGCGTTCCACATCTTGCCCGAGTCGCGGATCATGGCCGGCATCGAGGCGTCGACGATCACGTCGCTGGGCACGTGCAGGTTGGTGATGCCGCGGTCGGAGTTGACCATGGCCAGCGCCGGCAGCGTCTTGTAGGCCGCGTCGATGTCGGCGGTGATGGCGGCCTGCTGGTCGGCGGGCAGGCTCTGGATCTTGGCGTACAGGTCGCCGATGCCGTTGTTCGGGTCGAAGCCCGCCAGCTTGAGCGCGTCGGCGTGCTTGGCCAGCACGTCCTTGTAGAACACGGACACCACGTGGCCGAAGATGACGGGGTCGGAGACCTTCATCATGGTGGCCTTCAGGTGCACCGAGAACAGCACGCCCTGGGCACGGGCCTCGTCCACCTGCGCCTGCAGGAAGGACTTCAGCTTGGCGGCGGACATGACGGCGGCGTCGATGATCTCGCCGGCCTTGACCGGGGTCTTGTCCTTGAGCACGGCGACGGCGCCGTCGGCGGCGGCCAGCTCGATCTTCAGGTCGCCGGCGTCGGCGATCAGGGCCGATTTCTCGGTGCCGTAGAAGTCGCCTTCGTTCATGTGGGACACGTGCGACTTGGAGTCGGCGGCCCAGGCGCCCATCTTGTGGGGGTGCTTGCGGGCGTAGTTCTTGACCGACAGCGGCGCGCGGCGGTCGGAGTTGCCTTCGCGCAGCACGGGGTTGACGGCGCTGCCCTTGACCTTGTCGTAGCGCGCCTTGACGTCGCGCTCGGCGTCGTTGGCGGGCGAATCCGGGTAGTCGGGCAGCTTGTAGCCCTGGGCCTGCAGCTCCTTGATGGCGGCCTTCAGCTGCGGCATCGAGGCGCTGATGTTCGGCAGCTTGATGATGTTGGCTTCCGGCTTGACGGCCAGCGCGCCCAGTTCGGCCAGGGCGTCGCCCAGCTTCTGGCTTGCTTCAAGATAGTCGGGGAAGACGGAGATGATGCGGCCGGCCAGCGAGATGTCGCGCGTTTCGACGGTGATGCCGGCGGACTTGGCGAAGGCCTGGACGATGGGCAGCAGCGAACGGGTCGCCAGCGCCGGAGCTTCATCGGTAAAGGTATAGATAATCTTCGGAGTAAGAGACATGATCCTTGAATCTGCCCGGCGCCTCGCGCTGGGCGCGGACCTGGGCATGCTGTGCGGCGCTAGCCGGTAGTGTTGTCGAGAGTGGCCAAACATGGCTGCCGCCCGGCCTTTGTCACGGTCCAGTTGCTCGACCGTCCAGGTGGGTGCCGCAGTCACTAATCGAACATTGTAATACCGTGGCAGGCTCGGAGGACAGCGGCGCGGGCGTCGGGCGTCCATTTGACAAACGGTCGGGCTTGGCGGAAAGTACGACCCATGAATGCACGCGTCGCCAGCATCTCGCTGATTATTATTTCCATCATTCCCGAAATGGTGGGTTAGCCAGCGACCGCATTCAGTCACAGCCACCCGCCCAGACAGGCGGGGTTTTTGTTTCACGATGACTCCAGCCCGGTAGTTCGCTGGACTGCGACGTAGCCCGATACAGCAGGTTTATCAATAGCTTACGCGCTTCCATCATATGCCGGTGCTTTCTGAAACTTGACCCGGTTCTCCCTCGCGCCGCTCCTATCTGGCTCCTGGAATCCGGGTCGTTCCAAGGAGTCATCATGGCAAAGATCAAGCTCACCAAGACCGCCGTAGAGTCGGCGCAACCCCAGGCGAAGGACATCGAACTACGGGATACCGTCGTGCCCGGCTTCCTTTGCAAGATTACCTCGACGGGACGCCGGGTGTTCATGCTCCAGTACCGCACGAACTCTGGCCAGCCCCGCAAGCCCTCGCTGGGACTCTACGGGGAGCTAACCGTCGAACAGGCGCGGGTCAAAGCGCAGGACTGGCTGGCCGAGGTTCGCCGGGGTGGTGATCCCGGCGGTGCCAAGGCCGAGGCGCGCAAGGCGCCCACGATGGCCGAGTTGTGCAAAAAGTTCATGGAGGACTACTCCAAGAAGCGCAACAAGGTCAGCACGCAGGACGGCTACCAGGGCGTCATCGACCGCAACATCATCCCGCTGCTGGGCCGCAAGAAGGTGCATGACGTGAAGCGGCCCGACATTGCGGGGCTCATGGAAAAGCTGGCCTACAAGCCGACCGAGGCCAACAAGACCTTCGGCGTGCTGCGCAAGATGTTCAACTTGGCCGAAGTCTGGGGCTTCCGCCCGGACGGCACGAATCCGTGCCGCCACGTCCCGATGTACCCGCCGGGCAAGGAAACCCGGCTCATCGTGGACGAGGAAATGGTGCGGATCTTCCGCCAGTTGGAGAAACTGGAGGCGGAGGGGCTGGAGAACTACGTCATCCCGTTGGCGATCCGGCTGCAATTCGAGTTTGCGGCGCGGCGCTCCGAAATCTGCCCGCTCGAATGGAGCTGGCTGGACTTCGAGAACCGGCGCGTGGTGTGGCCCGACAGCAAGGTTGGCGGCATTTCCAAGCCCATGAGCGAGGAAGCCTATCGGCTGCTTTCGACGGCGCCGCGTCTGGAAGGCTGCCCTTACGTCCTGCCGTCGCCGAACGACCCGGCCAAGCACCTGACCTTTGGCGAGCACTATGGCGGCTGGTGCCGGACGCTCAAGGCCGCCAGCGTGCCGCACGTAGGCACGCACGGCATCCGTCATCGCTCGACCACCGACATTGCCAATTCCGGTGTGCCGACCAAAGTGGGAATGAAGCTGACGGGCCACAAGACCGTGGCGATGTTCATGCACTACGTCCACACCGAGGACAAGCCGGTGCGCGAGGCGGCCGAGCTGGTGGCCAGCCGCCGCCAAGCCATCACGGGCGCGCGGCAGCTTGCGGAGGCGGTGGCATGAACGGGCGCCGGCCATCAGCAGCATCGCTCGCAGCGCCCGCGGCGCTGCTGGGCGACATTCGGGCACTGATCGAGGCGGCGCGCTTGCGCGCCGCCTCGACGGTGAATAGCGAGCTTACGATGCTCTACTGGCGCATCGGCCAACGCATCCACACGCAGGTCTTGGACAGGCGCCGGGGCGCCTACGGCAAGGAAGTTCTGCCCACCTTGGCTGCGCAGTTGGTGGAGGAGTACGGCAGCAGCTTTGCAGAGCAGAACTTGCGCCGCATGGTGCAGTTCGCCGCCACCTTCCCCGACGAGCGAATTCTCGTATCACTGATACGAGAATTGAGCTGGACGCACTTCATCGCCCTGATGCCGCTGAAAGACCCGCTCCAGCGGGACTACTACGCACAGATGGCCAGCACCCAACGCTGGAGCGTGCGGACGCTGCGCGAGCGTATCGACTCGATGCTGTACGAGCGCACGGCGCTTTCCCAAAAGCCGGAAGAAACCATAGCGCAGGAGTTGGCGACCCTGCGCGATGCGCAGCGCATGTCGCCGGCCCTGGTCATGCGCGACCCGTACATCCTCGACTTCCTGGGCCTGCGGGACACTTGGCAGGAAGGCGACTTGGAAGCGGCGATCATCCGTGAAATGGAGTCCTTCCTGCTGGAGCTGGGCGCGGGCTTCTCATTCGTCGCCCGGCAGAAGCGCATTCCGATCGACGACGAGGATTTCCACCTTGACCTTCTGTTCTACAACCGCAAGCTGCGGCGGCTGGTTGCGGTGGAGTTGAAGGTAGGTGACTTCAAGGCGGCCTACAAAGGGCAGATGGAGCTTTACCTTCGGTGGCTAGACAAGCACGAACGGGAGCCGGAGGAAGCCTCGCCGCTCGGGATCATCCTTTGCACCGGCAAGAAGCGCGAGCAGATCGAATTGCTGGAGCTGGACAAGTCCGGCATCCACGTTGCCGAGTATCTGACCGCCTTGCCGCCGAGGGGCGTGCTGGTGGAGCGGCTGCAACAGGCAACGCAACGGGCGCAGTTGCAAATCGAGCAGCGCAAGACGGACAACGAGTAGTCCTGTCCCAAGCAGTCGGGCGTCCCGGCGTGCCGCCGTCGCGCTGTCGTGCTGCGCATCGAGCTTCGCTGCGCGAGTCTCGCCCCTGTCGGGCTTCCATCACTGACGCCTCCGTCCCGGCTCGTTGATCCGGGCCTGCGCGCTCCGCTTGCCAAAAATCGACTCTGTGCAGTGGGCGGGTGTGGGCGGTCTTGCTGTTCCCTTCACCGTATCACGGCGTTCTCGCCGTCAAGGGCGGCGCGCGCCATGCGCGCTTGCGTCCTGGCGGCCGTCTGCGACCCCTGACTGCTTGCGCTGCGCCGTGCTGCCGCCGGTTCCGGGCAATTCCGCCCGAGCAACCGGAGCACGATCATGTCGCAACTGTCCTTTCCCTCGTTCGATTCCTGTCTGCTGGTGCGCGACGCGCACGGGCGCTATCTACCGGCATCGGCCGACGACATTCTGGAAGCTGCGCGCCAGGTCATTGACCGGAAAATGCGGCGCGGAGCAGAGTTCACTTCGCCGGCGGCGGTCAAGGAATACTTGCGTACAAAGTTGGCCAGCTTCGAGCATGAGGTGTTCGTAGTGCTGTTCATGGATACGCGCCATCGTCTGATCGAATACAGGGAGATGTTCCACGGCACTATTGACGGTGCGTCGGTGTATCCGCGCGAAGTGGTCAAGGAGGCGCTGCGGCTCAATGCGGCGGCGGTCGTCGTTTCGCACAACCATCCGAGCGGAAACCCCGAGCCGAGCGCGGCTGACCGGGCGCTGACCCAGCGGCTCAAGGAAGCGTTGGGTCTGGTGGACGTGCGCGTGCTCGATCACATCATCGTTGCGGGCAACGAAACGGCATCGTTCGCCGAGCATGGGCTGATCTAGCCCAAGGGGCTTCGGCCCCTTTTTGCTGCGCCTGGTGGCATAGCTATGGCCCTCGCGGCCTGATGCTCAGGCCGTCGCAACCTGAATCATCTCGTCGTAATGTTTCTTGTCCACCTCTTCCAGCCACTGGAAGATGTTCCCGATGACGCTGTGGCTTTCGCCTGCCAAGTTTTCTGCGGATTCCTCTGTTATCTCAATAACGTCGCTATGTGAATACTTATTGATAAAGCGGTAGATTTTTTCTTTAAGCTCTGGTGTCGTGATGGTGCAATCTTTTAGGCCAGCCTCCATCAATTGACTAATGTCGCTTCGACGCCTTGGATATTTGAAGGTGAAAAACGATTCAACAAGCTTTCGGGCGAGGTTGGCGGTCAAGAACGCCTCATCTCGATTGAGTGTTGTGTGCGCCCTATATTCGTAGAGCTTCTTGAAGATATAGTGGTACTCGGAACCGTAGTTCTTGAGTGAGTCGTCGGCATCCACAAGTAGGGAGTGACGAGGGGAGCCAGGTGGCGCATCCAGGCGATAAAAGAAGCAATTCTCGGCGTTGCCTTTTTTGACTCGATTCCTATTGGTGCCAGTGAACCAGTCTCTCACTAGCTTAAAGTAAGTGAAGTTGTGAGTCAGCACAAAAAGTTGCTTGGCTTCAGTGCATTGCGTTCTCAAAAACGAGTAGGCGTGAAACAAGTGATTAGAATCAAAGCTTGAGACCGGATCGTCAACGACGACGATCGTATCCTTGATGTTATTTCCATTTTCTTTGAGCTTCGTGATGAAATAGACAAATGCAATCGCAGTTTTCTCACCTTCGCTCAAATTCCCATCGTGCTCACCAACCCCGTTTCTGATGATCTCATAGCCTTTCTTCTTCTGATTGAAGTTCAGGCAAAGCTCAGAGCGGCCAATGAAGCGATGCAGGATGTCATTGAACTCCTTTGCCCCGACCGTTTCATTCGAGAGCGCCGCTTCTATGGCTCCGACCTCTAGACTAATTTTTTCAATTTCCTTATGGTCGTTCTTTGCTTCTGACTCAAGGTCATTGCACTTCTTCTCACTTCCAGCATAGTCAAACTCTTGCACCTCAGCCGCAGCAAAGTGAAGCTCCAGTGCCACCTTGCTTTTTGAGGTCTCAGATTTGAAATTTGAAGTCTTATTGTTGTGCTTTCCAACGAGAGCAACAATCGATTTCAGGATGTCATTGAAATTGGTGACATCGTCTTCAACCACATCCGAGATCTGAATGTCTGTCTTCCCAGGGTCTGTGATCTTGGCCTTCAGGGCTTCCCGCCAGGCGTCGATTTGCTGGTCGATCTTTTCAGCAGCAGTTGCGTAGTCCTTTTGAAGCTTCTCTGCCTCGGCCGATAGTTCTTTATAAAACTCGGTCGATGCGGGAAACTGATTAGCTGGAGCGCCTTGAGATTCAATCCATGTCGCCGCGTTCTGAAGTCGGCTCTGAAACTCCGTGAACTCCTTGCTGAAGTGGGCAGCAAGCGCCTCGGCACGAAGCTGGGCGAACGGAGAGCCGCAGAACTCGCAGGATTGCGAGTCGTGGTTTTTATGGATTTCCAAGCCTGCTTGAACCCATTCGCGGATTTCCGGGTTATCGGTCAGCCGCTGGATTGCTTGATTGACCGCCGTAGTCCCAATCAAATCTCTGATGCGGCCCGCCGCTTTCTTAAAGTAGTCCGGCTCAATGGCCGTTGAGGCGAAAGCAATGCTTGGAAGCTGATCTGGCTTGGCGGCATTCGTAAGGTCGATAACCCTCTCATCTGGAAGAACCGACTCCGCCTTGATAATTGTCTCGCCGTTATTCTGTATGAAGTTGAAGAGCTTGCGGCGGTCGTAATTCAAGTAATAACTGTCGCTCGTATCAATCGCCTGAAGTCCAAGCTTCATTTTCTTGGCAGCATTGGTCAGGAACTTCTCTAATGCCTCACGCTGCTTCTTGATATCGCTTTGCTTGTCGTCGTGAGCCTTCTTTTTCGACTGAAGCTCGCTCTTCAGCTTCTCCAGCTTCTGCAAGTCATCAATCTTCTCTTTCGCAATAAGAAGGATGCTCTTTACGGATTTGTCCCAATCAATGTTCTCATGCACGAAGCGTTGATTGAAAACATGAATATTCAATTGGGATGAGTGGAGTGTGGATTCCGTGATCGTTGAGCCATCCTCCAGAACTACTGAAAATTGGCCCGTGCTGAAGCGGGGAACCATCGAGCGAAGCTCAAAGCAAGAGAATAGATTCGATAACGTTGACTTGCCTGTTCCATTCCAACCATAGACCAGGTTGTACCGGCCGAACTTTTGGATCTTCGTTCCATTGAAGTCGCTGAAGATTCCGAACTGTTTGAGGCGGTTGATGCAGACAATCATCTCTATATCTCCGTGTTCTTGCTTTCCCATCATTTGCTTGCGAAACAAATGGTAAACGAAGAGTCCTCTTGCGTCTCCGCTTCGCGGATCGCGCTGCTCCAGGTTCGCTAGTCGCTCATCCCTGGCGGGACTGGCTTCGCCAGCCTTCCGCATCGCTGACGCCTACGGCCCGGCTTCCAGCTTCGGGCCTGCGCGCTTCGCTTGCGTGCGGTCAGCACAAAGGGATGGCCGTTGCCTTGTCCAGCCGTCTCCCCTGACTTCATCACCTTACCCGCGACCGTAGCCCGCGACCGTGTGCCGTCAAGGCGCGCAGGGCCGTGTCCTCGGCTGCGCCTGCGGGCCGCACCAACCCTGCGCTTGGCTCCTTGACGGCCCCCGTCCGCGCGCTCCTTTGGGCGCGGGCGATGAACTCAGGAAAGACGGTGGCAACAGGGCCAACCGGGTTCCTCGTGCCGACCGCACCAAACAGCCGAAAGGCTGGGCTCCGAATCTAGAAATCCGGTGTGCGGTGTGAACAGCAAACCTCTTTTGTCAGGAGAAAGACCATGCAACTCGCATCCCGTTTCGCTTTCCGCTCCCCCTCGCTGCGCAGCGATTACCCGCTGTCCGACGACCAGATTCACCGCGTGGCCCCGTCCATCTTCGCGGATGCCCCGCACGAGAGCCGTTCGCAGCGGTACGCCTATATCCCCACCGCCGCCGTGCTGACCGAGCTTCGCAAAGAAGGCTTCCAGCCTTTCATGGTGACGCAAACCCGCGTGCGCGACGAAGGCAAGCGCGAGCACACCAAACACATGATTCGCTTGCGCCATGCCAGCCAGATCAACGGCGCGGAGGCCAACGAAATCGTGCTGCTGAACTCGCACGACGGCACCAGCAGCTATCAGATGCTGGCCGGAATGTTCCGGTTCGTGTGCAGCAATGGCCTTGTCTGCGGCAACACCGTGGCCGATGTGCGAGTGCCCCATAAAGGCGACGTGGCCGGTCTGGTCATTGAGGGGGCTTACGAAGTCTTGAGCGGTTTCGATCGGGTGAAGGAATCGCGCGATGCCATGCGCGGCATCACCTTGGACGATGGCGAATCCGAAGTGTTCGCCCGCGCCGCGCTCGCCCTCAAGTACGACGACCCCGACAAGCCCGCGCCCATCACGGAATCGCAAATCCTGATGCCGCGCCGCTTCGACGACCGCCGCCCCGACCTGTGGAGCGTGTTCAACCGCACCCAAGAAAACCTGACCCAAGGCGGGCTGCGTGGCCGCAGCGCCAACGGGCGCCGACAGCAAACCCGCCCGGTGCAGGGCATCGACCAAAACATCCGACTAAATCGCGCCCTCTGGCTGCTGGCCGATGGCATGCGCCAGTTGAAAGCCTGAATCCCCACGCGGCAGGGGCAGGCAGCAGCCCTTGTCGCTTTCTTCGCTGCTGCATCCCTGAACCGATAGGAGTTATCACCATGAACGCCGTTACCCAAACCGAAGCCCGCGCCATCAACACCGCCGCCGCTATCCCGCTGGAAGCCGCTGATCCGACCAAGAACCTGATTCTGGTTCCGCTGTCGCGGCTGGTGTCGCGTCCCACTGGCCGCAACGTGCGCAAGACCCCGCGCATGTCCATTCCCGAACTCGCCGCCAGCATCCAGCGTGTCGGCCTGCTGCAAAACCTCATCGTGATTGCCGCCGCCGATGGCGAGCATTACGAGGTCGTGGCCGGTGACCGTCGCCTCGCAGCGTTGAAGCTGCTGGCGAAAAAGCACCGCATTAGCAAGGAATGGGAGGTGCCTTGCCTGCTGGTGGCCGATGGCACCGCCCGCACGGCCAGCCTCACCGAGAACGTGCAGCGCGAAGCCATGCACCCCGCCGACCAGTTCGAGGCGTTCGCCGCGCTCGTGGCCGAAGGCCGCAGCATCGAGGACATTGCAGCGGATTTCAGCGTCACGCCGCTGGTGGTGCAGCGCCGTCTGAAACTCGCCAACGTGTCGCCGCGCCTGCTGGCCGACTACCGGGCCGAGGCCGTGAGCCTTGACCAGTTGATGGCCCTCGCCATCACCGACGACCATGCTGCGCAGGAAGCCGCGTTCTACGATGCGCCCACATGGCAGCGCGGCCCGCACAACCTGCGCGACCGCCTGACCGAACGCGAAATCGACGCCTACCGGCATCCGCTGGTGCGCTTTGTCGGGCTGGACGGCTACGAGCAGGAAGGCGGTGGCATCCGCCGCGACCTGTTCGCGGAGGGCGACAAAGGCGTGTATCTGACCGATGCCGCACTGCTGGAACGGCTGGCGCAGGACAAGCTGGCAGGTATCGCCGCCAAGGTGCAGGCCGAGGGCTGGGCGTGGGTGGATGCCACGCCGGGCATGACCCATGCCGATCTGCAAGCCTTCCAGCGTGCGCCAAGGGAACGCCGCAGTCCGAACAAGCGCGACGCGCAGCGCATCGAGAAGCTGCAAACCAAGCTGCACGAACTGGCCGAGGCGGTGGATGCCGCGCTGGACGACGAGGACGAGGAAAAGGCCGATGCCTTGCAGGAAGAAGGCGAACGCCTGGGCGAGCAGTTGCAGGCGCTGGAAGATGGCTTGCTGGACTATGCGGCCAACGTGAAGGCCGCAGCCGGTGCCATTGTCACCATCGACCGCGACGGGCAGGCCGCGATTCATCGCGGGCTGCTGCGCGAAGCGGAGGCCAAGGCACTGCGCACGCTGGAGCGGCTGCGGCAGGGTTTCGGCAGCGAAGGCGAAGCCGCGAACGAGGACGCAGGCGAGGACGACGAGCAGCCCAAGACCGCCGCCATGTCTGACCGACTGGCGCAGCGGTTGAGCGCGCACCGTACCGCTGCGCTGCAAATCGAAGTTGCACGGCATCCGCAAGCAGCGCTGGCCGCCGTGGTGCATGGCATGGTGCAGACCGTCTTGCAGGAAAGGCACTACGGGCACGACCTGCCGCTGGGTGTGCGCCTCACGGTGCAAGACCGGCTGGAAGGCATGGCCCCGGACTGGCCGGAATCACCCGCCGCCGTGGCGCTGCGCGAACTGCAACAGGTGGCAGGCGAAACCTTGCCGGAGGACAGCGCCGAACTGTTCGCCGCGCTGCTGGCGAAATCACAGGATGAACTGGTGCGGCTGTTGGCCGTGTGCTTAGCTTCCACGGTGGACGTGGTGACGCCTCGCGCCACGCCGCACCAGCCCGGCGCGGAACTGGCGCAGGCCGTGGGGCTGGATATGGCCGCGTGGTGGCAGCCCACCAATGAGGGTTACTTCCGGCATGTGCCGAAGGCCGCGATTCTGGAAGCCGTTGGCGGGTTCGCGCCCTCGCACGTCACCCGACTGGCGAAGTTGAAGAAGGGCGACATTGCCAGCGAAGCCGAACGGCTGGCCGCTGGCACCGGCTGGATGCCCGCCATCTTCCGCTCCGAAGGCCCGCAGCAGACCGGGCAGGACGCGCCGGCGGATGGCGAAGCCGAAGCACAGGAAGAAGTGGCCGCCGTGGCGGATGACCAGCCGCAGGCCGAGGCTTTGGCCGCGTGACTTCGCACCGTAGATAGCGCCCCGGTTCCGGCCGGGGCGCTTCATGTTGAGGATGCCTGCCATGACCCACCAACCCGCAAACCGCCCCCGCATAGCTGCGACCTATGCCTCCGGCACGGTGCGCGCCCGCCGCTGGCACGGCGACGGCGACGTGCGCGGCTACCGTCCGCCGCGTGGCTGGACGGCCCGCGCCGACCTGACCGATCTGCATCCCCTCACGGGCCGCGCCTTGCCGCGCGCCGTGTGGTGGATCATCGAAACCAAGGAATAACGAGCCGCACCGGCCCCAAGCCGTGCCGCCTTGGGGCCGGTGGTCGAAAACTCCGGGCGCGGCGGTGGCCGCGCCCGGTTTCACTGCTCAAAGCCAAAACGCCCCATCGCCGCCTTCGGACAGGCGGCGATGGGGCCACGCACAAGGGCGCTCGTGCGCGAAATCCACGAAGCCAGCAAGTGTGGCGGCGCATCGCGCCGCCAACGATTCGACCGAGCCCCGCCGCAATGGGCGGGGCTGGTGTGGCTACGCCCCGGCTTGCTGCGGCAGGTTGCACGAAAGCGTGCCGTCCCCGACGCTGGCGGTTCGTTGTCTGTACGTCACGAAAGACGGTTCACCGACACGCCGCCCAGCCTCGCTTCTATGGAGCTTCCACACCACGCCTCAGTATGTGGCCGTGAGCTGCGGCAGGGGCGCTCTGGCCTTGTCGTCGGGGCATTGACCTGGCCCGCGTCAGGGCGCAAGCCGGTGCAGCCGTCACGCGGGGATGCCGAGTTGGCCACGTCTCCATTCGGGAGCGGGCGGCCTGTGCGTCCTTGTCTTGTTGTGAATCCTGGCGGTGGCGCGGCTGCGCCTTGTGCTTGATGGCCGCAACCTTGCAGCGAAAACAATTTCCCCTGCGCTGCGCGCATTCCTCGCGGGACAAATTCTTTTCGCTTCCAGGTTCTCCACGTTGTTGCGACCGCTGCGCGGTGCGACCAGCCCATCCCCCGCCGGCCGGATCACAACAAGGACGCACTGGCGCGACCTTGTTCAACCCGAAAGGAGAAACATCATGGCTAACATCGGCACCTTCACCGCAGAGAAAGACGGCTTCACCGGCACGCTTCGCACCCTGACGCTCAACGTCAAGGTCAAGCTGGTTCCCAACGACAAGGGCGACACCGAGAACGCCCCCGACTTCCACCTGCAAGCGGCTGGCCACGAAGTCGGCGCAGCGTGGAAGAAGACCAGCGAGGCCGGGCGGGAATACCTGTCCGTATCCATCGACGACCCTTCGTTCCCGGCGACGGTCTATGCCCGCCTGATCGAGAACGAGGACGGCACGCACGACCTGATCTGGTCGCGCAACAAGCCGAAGGCGGCCTGACAGCCGCTTACCGCGTCCCGCCCACTGCGGCGGGGCGCGATGCTGCTGATCGCAGCACCGCACGCGCAGGATTTCTGCTGCTGCCGCGTGCTGGATACGCCCGTCACGGCGGGCCTGCATGCGTGCCTTGTGGCTCGCAATCCGTGTCAACGAGCGGTGTGTGGCGTGTCGGCGCTGTAAGCGCCGCCGGGCTTTCGGGCTTCGCCCCGTGCCGGCAAGCCGTCACGGCCATCCGGCTTCAATCCCTCACGCCTTCGCGCCTGCGGCGCTGCGCGCTCCGCTTGCTGCAATTCAGTACCACACGCCAACGCGCTAAGGCGTGTCGGGCTCTTCCAATATCGCCCTGAGTTCCTGGCGCACCTGTGCCAGCAATTCATCAGCTTCGCGGGTGCTGTCACCGGCATAAGCCAATGTGAGCAGCGTGAGCGGATGCACTTCCATGACCTCGCACAGATCGGCCAGCTTCTGGATGGTTGGGCTTTTCAGGTCGCGCTCCAGCGTGCTCATGTAGGTGCGACTGGACACGTTGGAGAACGCTTCCTGGCTCAAACCACGCGCCTTCCTTACCGTCCGAATCGCCGCTGCCAATGAGTTCTTCGCTGCCACCTATGGTTTCCCCAAAAAACCAAGATGACAGCCCATTGCGCCCTATAGGACTACAATCTATAGTGTTCATTTGGTGGTGATGTTTTCCTTTTCCGTGCTTTTACGGAGATCCGCATCTGCGGATTTCCTCAGACCCAGGGAACCGCATCCGTGTCTTTCCTGACTTCCACCAATACGCCTTCGTGCCTCTCCGCTTTTGCGGCTTCGTGCGCTTGCGCATACGTGCATCCGTCCGCAGGCGCAGATGCGCCTCGGCGATTGCGTGTGTTCGTGGAAGGGGCGCGGCCTTGACCACGCTTGTCACCGAGGAAGACCGGGTGCACCTACTGGCCCACGGCCTCACCCGCGCCGCAGGCCAGGAATGTGACCCGCTGCCCGTGGTGCGCCTGTTCACACCGGACGCACATGCGACCTGGCTATTGGCCGCGCTCGATCCGACCGATGGCGATACGGCCTACGGCCTGATCGACCTCGGGATCGGGATGCCTGCCCTGGCGACGGTGAAGCTGTCCGATCTGGCGTCCATCGTCGGGCCGCTCAAGCAGCCCGTGATACGAGATCGGTATTTCCAGCCGACGCGGCCGCTGTCGGAATACGTTCGACTGGCTCAGGAAAACGGTTCGATCACCGATTGACGCATTCCAGCGCGACCAGGCAAAAAGTATCGCATTGTGACTATTTCGGTCTTAGCCAAGACCTGGCAAGTCTTGATCCGCATGCTTGCACCAGGGTGGTGCGCTCCTGACCAAAACAGTCATGATGCCAGGCGCGAGATTCGGCACGGTGTTCAATGCTGCACCCCATTTCCGGGCGGTGCAGTCGTCGCATTTAGACGATTTCGGCAATGCACTGGAGCGAATCTGTCTTGACACCAGCAGTTAAAGCGTAACCCGAGTTTGATGACCACTTGATGGCGATTCGATAGCTCCCGCACAGCGGAATTGTGGCGACGTTCCCAGAAACAGGGAGGTTTCGCCATGACTGACCGCAGCAGCCAACACTGGTATCCCACGGCCGCGTATCTCTACACGCTGCACCTCGATGGCCCAGCGCTGGCTTGGGAGTATTTGCGCAGGAATCCAAGCTACCGGCGCGACTGGCTACGCCGGCGTCGCAAGCCTGATGCGGCGCAGGCCTGGGGCCTGCGCCTGCTGGAAGATCCCGGCCTGGATGCGCGCGACGCACATCCTGCTTGGTTCCCCGATCACGATGCCGTGGTGCAGCTATACCCCGACGCCGACCCACCACCCGATGCGCATACCTTCGAGTTCTGGCGCATTCCTGGGCGCAAGCAACTGACCCACGACGGCAAGCGCCTGGTGCTCGTATCGCATTGGCCAGGCTGCTGCGTTCGGCTGGCACTCGCACCCGACCTGGAAGATGGTTCGGCCTATCTCTACGCCACACGCGCCTGCGCCACGCCCTGTGCGCGCTACCGCACGCTCGCTGCGAAGCTGGATGCGCTATCTGCCGCAACCGTGGCCACGCCTGTGGCAACAGCCCGCTCCCGCCCCACGCCCGCCGCGCTGCTGGAACTGCATACCTTGCAAGCGCTCGACGCGACCCTCGCGGGAGCCTCCTTGCGCGAGGTGGGCGAAGGTCTGTTCGGCGCGGATGCCGTCGCGGCCGACTGGCACAAAGACAGTGCATTGCGTGCCCGCGTACGGCGGCTGGTACGCCGCGGCGATGAGCTGATGCACGGCGGCTACCGCCGACTAGCGCAGCTTCCAATGTTCCCGTCGCATTAGGGGGGACGTTTCTCGACCCGTGCGAATCGTCCCTTAGCAAGAAGCCTTGCTTTCTTGAGAGTGCCTCTATCCGGCCGCGTGGTGTGGCCGGGCTTGATGGAGGTACATCCCATGCGACCTGCTCCCTCGCGGCCTGCCGCCGCTGCCGTCACTGCGACCTCGCAGCCTCAACGCTACCTGACAAACGACGAAGCCGCCGACTACCTGCGGCTGTCGCCGCGCACGCTGGAGAAGCAGCGGGTGATCGGCGGCGGCCCCAAGTTCCGCAAGTTCGGCCGCCGCGTCATGTACGCGGTGTCCGACCTCGATGCCTGGGCCGACCAGCGCAGCTACGAGGCCACGTCCGATCCCGAATACGCCGAGCGCCACGCGGGCGACTACCGTGATGGCCGCTGATCGTCGGCGCGTGGGTGGCCTTCGCCATGTCCAGCCCGCCAGGGCAAGCCTTGCCGCAGCGCGAACAGCTCGATCTGTTCCGCGCGCTGCCGGGCGACATGGCGCCACGCGATTCCCAGGACTTGATGGCCTTTCCGTTCTTCTCGCTTGCCAAGTCGCGGCGCACGGCGCCGATCGACTTCCGCAGCGGGAACGTCACCATTCGCGTGGAAGGCACGCAGGAGCACGGCATCGCAACGATATGGGATGCCGACGTGCTGATATGGGCCGCCTCGCAGATCGTGGAGGCGCGCGACGCGGGCCTGCGCCCGTCGCGCTGGATACGCGCCACGCCTTACGAGATTTTGCGCTTCATCGGGCGCGGCACGTCCCTCAACGACTACCAGCGCCTGAAGGCCGCCCTCGACCGGCTGCAATCGACCACGGTGGCCACGTCCATCCGCGAAACCACGGGAAGGCGCTTGCATCGCTTCTCGTGGATCAACGAGTGGAAGGAACTCGCCGACGCCAGCGGCACCCCGCTGGGCATCGAGCTGATCTTGCCGGACTGGTTCTATGCCGGCGTGCTCGACGCCGCCCTGGTGCTGACCATCGACCCGGCCTATTTCCGCTTGAAGGGCGGTATCGAACGCTGGCTGTACCGCCTGGTGCGCAAGCATGGCGGGCGGCAGGAGCACGGCTGGCAATTCGACTTCCGACACCTGTACCGCAAATCCGGCAGCGCGGCCCGCTTCTCGGACTTCGCCTACGACGTGCGCGCCCTGGTGGCGCGGCAGTCGTTGCCCGGCTACGTCCTCGGCATCGAGCGGATGCCGGACGACAACACCGAGCTGCTGACCTTCCGGCCCGTGCCGCACGCGGCACGGGGATAACTGCGGGAGAACCTGTGGACGGCCTCGTGCTATCAGGAGTACCGGGTATCGTGCTATCAGGAGTACGACCCTCGTGCTATCAGGAGTACGAAAACGCCGGAAAGCCAACAACGGCGCGGGTTTGCGTTCCCTCTAACTTACCTAACAAGAAATACATAACTTTTAGTAGAAGCGCGCCGTTTCGGTGGACAACCACGAAACGGCACGGCCAGGCCGGCTTTCCAGCTCGGAGGGCCGCGCCATGATCTTCGCGTTTCTCAACCAGAAAGGCGGCGTCGGCAAGACCACGCTCGCCACGCACATCGCCGGCGAACTGGCGATGCGCGGCCTGCATGTCATCCTGCTGGATGCCGACCCGCAGGGGTCATCGCTCGACTGGACGCAGCGGCGTAGCCAGCAGGGCCTGCCCCGTCTGTTCAGCGCCGTGGGCCTTGCCCGCGAAACGCTGCATCAGGAAGCGCCAGAACTCGCCAGGCGGGCCGATCACATCATCATCGACGGCCCGCCGCGCATCGCCGCCCTCGCGCGTTCCGCGCTGCTGGCGGCCGAGCGCGTGCTGATCCCCGTGCAGCCCAGCCCCTACGACGTATGGGCTTCTGCCGAGATGGTCGCACTGATCCGCGAAGCACAGGTGTTCCGGCCAGCGCTGCGCGCGGCCTTCGTCATCAACCGGCGCGTCAGCACCACCATCATCGGCAGGGAGGCACGGCAATCGCTGGCCGAACAGCCGCTGCCCGCGCTGCGCTCGGAGATCCACCAGCGCATCGTCTTTGCCGACAGCGTAGCCGCTGGCCGGCTCGCCCGCGAAACCGCGCCCGACAGCGCCGCTGCCCGCGAGATCGCCGCGCTCACCGACGAACTGCTGCGGTGGCCGACATGACTGGGAAGCCACCACCACGCAGCAAGCGCGTCGGCATCGGTGCGCGTCCCCCAGCGAATCCGCACGCCGAAGCGTGGATTCGCCAGGGCGACGCAGATGCCGTGCAGAAAGGCGACCTCTACACCGCTCGACTGACGCTCGACATCACGCCCGCCATGCGGGCGCGCATCAAGGTGTCGGCCTTCACGCGAGGCGTGACCGTAGCCGAACTGCTGCGCGACCTGCTGGAGCGGGAGTTTCCCCCGGAGGGCACGCCGTGAACGCATCCGCTTCGACCGCCCACACCCCCAAAGCAAGTGCGCCCACGGCTGCGCCGCCGCCGGCGCCTTCGACACTCGCCGGCCAGGCCGGCAACGTGCCGCTGACGCGCGTGGCGCTGGCCTACATCGAACCGCGCTTCAAGCTCTACCTGCGCTTCGGCGAACCGGCGCGCACGCTCCAGCTCGACCGCTGGCGGCGCTGCGCCGTGTTCCTGCCGAACGCGGTTCTGTGCCGCATCCGTTGGCAGGCCAACGACTACGGCACGATCCGCTGGCAGCTCATGGTGATGCAGACCGCCACGCCGCTGGACGCCGTGCAGCGCATCCCCGGCGTGCAGCCGGGCGCGCGTCTGCTGCTGCACGCCGAAGGCGATGCCAACGTGCGCGCCGTGCTGGAACGCATCGACGGCATCGAGGCGCTGGGCATCGCAGCCGCAGACACATCGCCCGCGTACTGGCGCACGCTCGCGAACCGGCTCGCAGCGCGCTCGGCGCTACCCACATACACCGCAGAACGGCACGCCGCCTGGCTGGCCGGGAGGGCATTGCCATGACCACGATTTCCACGACCGGCCCCGTGCCGCATCCTCGCTCGCGCCTGCGCGCTCGCCTCGTGCTGGCAGGCTTCGCCACCGTCGGCCTCGCTGCGCTGGCCTGGGCGGCGTTCGTGCAGCCCCTGCCGCGAATGGCCTACAACCCGTCCGACAGCGTGGCGGTCGGTTGGTATCGCATCGAACCGTTCGACCCGCGCACCGCCTCGCGGCCACGTCCGCTGTCCGTGGACAGCATCGTGCTGATGCCGCTGCCCGACAGGGCCGCCATGCTGGCTGCGCAGCGCGGCTACCTGCCGACCCGCGTTCCGCTGCTCAAACGTGTGGGCGCAGTCGCGCCACAACACGTTTGCATCGTCGCCGGCCAGGTTCGCATCGACGGCGTGCCGGTGGCCGCCGCCCTGCCTGCCGACCGGCTGGGCCGGCCGCTGCCATCCTTGCAGCTTTGCCGCCGTCTCCAACCGGGCGAACTGTTCCTGTTGAGCGCGACCAACCCGGCGTCGTTCGACAGCCGCTATTTCGGGCCGGTCAGCGCGTTCGCCGTGATCGGCGTTGCGCATCCGATCTGGCTGGAGACACGTCCATGATGGCCGCCGATTCGCTGCACTTTGCCGCGCCTCTCATCGTGCCATCGGGCATGTCGTTCTACTGTTCGTCGCCGTGTCGTCGCGCGTGCAGTGCGGGTGCATTCGCACCGCACTTCGCGCTGCCTTCGGCGCAGCCGCCCAACGTGCAGGCGTCTTGCCTCGAACGCGCCTGGCCTGCGGCCATTGGCGTGTTCGCCGGCGGGCTGGCTGCTCGTGCAGCAGCGCCGCCGGGCCGCCGATGCCCGGAGCGGGAGCGAGGGGCAAAGGCGGAAGGCAAGACAAAAGGGTTCGGCACTCTGCCGCCCGCAAAGCCAGTCTGCACGTGGGGGTGGCGCGGCACGGCGCGGCTTCGCCGCCGTGCCGCGTGGGGCGCGAGGCACGCGCCGATGCAGGCATGTCCGCGTGCTTCGCACGCTCGGACACGCCGGAGCTTGCAGGGAGCACAGCCATGACCGACCGCGGCGACCATGATTTCTGGGTGCGCCCTAGCGCGCCGAAGAACCGAGGCAAAGGCCAGGGCCAGAGCTTCGTTTCCAAGGTGCTCAAGCAGGCTGGCAAGGCCAGCGGCGGCAAGTCGGCGGTGCGCCGTCCTACCGCTGGCGGGAGCGGCCAGCACGCCGGCCAGCGGCCCGGCTCACGGCTTGGACGCGGCCATACGGCGGCGCGCTTCGCAGGCGCAAAGCTGACCCCTATGTCACGGCGCGTGACCATCAAGACGCTGCTGGTCAACCAGCGCAACGCCAGTCCGCAGTCGCTCGCCAAGCACCTGCGCTACATCGAGCGCGACGGTGCCGGCCGGAACGGCGAGCCGGGCCGTGCCTACGGGCCGCAGACCGACGAAGCCGACCTCGATGCCTTCAAGGAACGCTGCCAGGACGACCGACATCATTTCCGCTTCATCGTCTCACCTGAAGACAGTGCGGAGCTGGACGACCTGCGCACCTACACCCGGCACCTGATGAACCGGATGGAGGCCGACCTGGGGACGCGGCTGGATTGGGTGGCGGTCGATCACTGGAACACCGACAACCCGCACACGCACCTGATCGTGCGCGGACGCGACGATACCGGCAAAGACCTCATCATCGCGGGCGACTACATCGCCCACGGCTTCCGCCATCGCGCCGCCGAGCTGGCGACGGAATGGCTGGGGCCGCGCACCGAACTGGAGATCCAGCAGACCTTGCAGCGCGAGGTGGAGCAAGAGCGGTGGACGAGCCTCGACCGCACGTTGCAGCGCGAGGCCGGCGAGGATGGCCGGGTGCAGATCGAACGCTTCAACGAACCCCGGCTGCAACGCCAGCGCCTGCTGCTGATCGGCCGCCTGCAACACTTGCAGCGCCTGGGCCTGGCCGACGAGGTGCAGCCCGGCACCTGGGCCGTCCATGCGGACGCGGAGAAGACCTTGCGTGCCCTGGGCGAGCGTGGCGACATCATCCGAACGATGCAGCGGGCCATGAGCGGCAAGCCTCGCGAGCTGGCGGTGTTCGAGCCGGGCGACGACGGCCGCACTATCGTCGGTCGCGTGGCTGCTAAGGGTCTGGCCGACGAGCTGCACGACCGCGGCTATCTGGTCATCGACGGGTTGGACGGCAAAGCCCACTACGTCGCGTTGGACGCCCGCGACGAGCTGGCGAACTATCCCATCGGCGCGGTGGTGGAGGTACGCGGTTCCGCCGAGGTGCGGGCGGCCGACAAGAACATCGCCACGCTGGCGAGCAATGGCCTGTACCGCACCGATCACCACCTGGCGATCGAGCAAGGCCGAGCCAAGCCCGGCCGCGACCCGCAAGAGGCTGTGGCGGCCCATATCCGCCGGCTGGAAGCCCTACGGCGGGCCGGCATCGTGGAGCGCGTGGCCGAGGGGTTATGGAAGGTGCCGGACGACTTGGCCGAGCGTGGCCGCCAGTACGACGCGCAGCGGCTGGGCGGCGTGGCGGTCGAACTGAAATCGCATCTGCCGATTGAACGGCAGGCCCGCGTCATCGGCGCGACCTGGCTGGATCAGCAGTTGATCGGCGGCGGCAAGGGACTGGGCGACCTGGGCTTTGGCGGCGATGCTAGGCAAGCCTTGCAGCAGCGCGCCGACTTCCTCGAAGAACAGGGGCTGGCCCAGCGGCGCGGGCAGCGGCTGATTCTCTCCCGGAATCTGCTGGAAACGCTGCGCAATCGGGAGCTGGCGCAGGCCGCCCAGCACATTGCCGCCGATAGCGGATTGGAGCATCGGCACGTCACAGACGGGCAGCGCGTAGCCGGCATCTACCGGCGCTCGGTCATGCTCGCCAGCGGTCGCTATGCGCTGCTCGATGACGGCATGGGATTCAGTCTGGTGCCTTGGCGGCCGATAATCGAGCCACGACTGGGGCAGCAGATCGCCGCGACTGTACGCGGCGGCGGTGTGTCATGGGAGGTTGGACGGCAAAGAGGTCCTGGGATTGGATCGGGGCCGTAGGCTGTCGTACCGAGTTAAGGTGTCGAGCAGCGTTTTGGCCCTAGCTTCTGTGCTCCGTTAAGACGACTAGTCTGTGCTTATCGACGACGCTGTGGGTGCATGGTTGCTTGCCAATTCCGGTGCAACTCGCAAACGCGCTGCCCCGACCTGAACTGCCCATTCAACGATCTGCCCGGCCAATATATCCGTGGCGACACCGAACGCGCTCACCACATCGGCCTCTCGCTTGCTGCCTGTGGCTTGGATTGCTTCGAAGCGTCTACTGGCAATAGCAGTCCGTTTGGCCGGATCGACCAGTTGCACATCGAGCCGAACCGCGGCGATCGCTTCAGTGCCGCGGTATTCGAGCTGGAACGCCCGCAGCGTACTGCGCAACTCCATATCGGCGCTCATTGGGGTGCTATCGGTAATCACGGAAGTCGACCGCCCATCGCGCATGAAGGCTTCGACGATTCGGTCACGCAGCAGCACCGGTGCGGGGTCGGCCCAACGCACTCCTTGCCAAGCCGACAAGCGACCATCGGGCTGCGCAATGAACAGCCGCTCCGAATCCAGGACGCGACTACTCTCAGGGGCGTAGACGCGCAGCGCCCCGGGTCCCGGAACGGCGCGCGGCGTACTCTCCGCCTGGGCGATGTGATAGTCGGGCAATTTGTAGGTGACCATTGGAGCTGCTTTGGGAAGCACACTGCACGCGGACAAGCCGAGTACTAGCGTCATAGTCACGGCAGCGACGGGAATCATCCTGGCGGAAGTGTTCACGGCTTGGTTTCCTCAATGTTCTCTCCACCGAGCAGGTATTGCGCCGGATTGCGATCCAGTCGGCGCAGCACGGTGTTTAGATTGGCCAGCGCCTGCTGGAGTTCGTGCATGGCAGGACCTGTGGCGGCCAAGCCCTGGTTCAGCGATTCCTGATTGTTTTGCAGTAGCGTCTCAACCCTGAAAGCGGCGCGTTCGAGGGATGCCGTTGCATCACGCGTGTTCACCATGATTTGCTTACCATCGTTATTTAGTAGCAGGTTGGCATCGCGAAGAGTGCTATTTGCTTGGCGCACGGCAGCTGTCGATTCTCTGCTTGCTTCGGTCAGATTGCTGATTAACGTCGCGATCTCGGCCCTCTGGTCAGCGACCGCGCCCGTGGTCTGTTCAAGATTCACCAGACTGCGGTGCACAAGAGCCAAATTCTCCTTCGACAGTAACTCCTGCGTGCGCAGCAAGATGCCGTTGAGTGTCGTCATGCTGTTCCCCTCACCGGAGACCAGGGATGCCATCGCCGAACGTGGTGCGAGGATCAACGGTTCCTCGTCCTCTCTCCGATCCAGCAATGGCACGTTTGGCCCACCGTCGCTCAACTCGATCACCGCGTTGCCGGTAATTCCCGTGATGACCAATTCAGCGCGGGTATCCTGCCGGACCGGGATGGTGGCATTGATGCGTACGCGCGCTATCGCCCGCCTTGGGTCTCGCGGTGAAAGAGAAAGTGCAACGACTTCGCCAATCGTGATTCCGCTGTACTGAACCTGGCTGCCGGGCGTAAGCCCGGTCACTGGCTCATCGAACATAATCCGGTAATACTGGTAATCGTGGTCGGAACGTGTGTCGCTGAGCCAAAGCGCGAAGCCAATACCAATCGCACCGAGCAGCACGACGAACAGACCAATGAATACATGATGGGCACGTGGTTCCATGATCAGACCACCTCGTTCTCAGAGTTTAAATATTGCGTGCGCCCAGCCCAATGCGTGCGCGACGGAAGAATGATGCAGATGCGGAGGGGTTTCATGGCTGCGTCTCTTGGCTGGAAGCACCAGTGGCCTGTGCGGCCGCACGGCCACGGGGGCCGTGAAAGTATTCCTGTATCCACGGGTGCTTGAAGCGCTCGACTGCCTCGATGCCGTCGTTGATGAGTACCTTCTGGTTCGCCAGGACCGCGACACGGTCGCATATGGTGTACAGCGTATCGAGGTCGTGGGTTACCAGAAACACCGTGAGGCCCAGTGCATTGCGCAGGGTCAGAATCAATTGGTCGAAAGATGCAGCCCCGATTGGATCCAGTCCTGCGGTGGGTTCGTCAAGAAACAGGATGTTCGCATCAAGCGCCAAGGCTCTCGCCAGTGCTGCTCGTTTCACCATGCCTCCGGACAACGAGGCCGGATACTTGTCTCCCGCTCCGGCAGGCAACCCCACCAAGCCCAGCTTGCTTCTTGCCAAACGCTCGGCAAGAGGCCGCGCCAGACCGACATGCTCGATCAAAGGAAGAGCGACGTTCTCCAAGACGGTCAGCGATGAATACAACGCGCCCTTCTGGAACAGAATGCCGAACCTTCGCTCCATACGCGCGCGCGCAAGCCATTGGGCTCGCAGTAGGTCGCGCCCCCCGATACGGACCACGCCCGAATGCGGCTTCTGCAGCCCGACGACGCTACGCAAGAGCACGGATTTCCCGGTGCCTGACCCTCCCACCACGCCAAGGATTTCCCCGCGCCGCACGTCCAGGTCTAGGTCCTGATGGACCTGCTGGGTTCCAAACCTGTTGTCCAGGCCGCGCACTTCAATAGCGTGTCGCACACCGTTGTCGGTGTCTTGCTTCACCGCGCTCACCAGCCCATCTCCATGAAGAACAGTGCAGCGATGGCGTCTATCAGGATCACCATGAAGATTGATTGCACGACACTAGACGTCGTGTGGTCGCCTACCGACTCAGCGCTACCGGCGACCTTGAACCCTTCATGGCAGCCGATAGCGGCGATCATCACCGCGAAGAGCGGGGACTTGCTCATTCCGACAAGAAAATGGCGCACCTCGATTTTTTCCTGCACGATGGCAAGGAACTGTGCGGGAGGAATTTCCAAGCTCAGTGCGCATACGGTGGCGCCGCCCGCAATGCCAGCCAAGATGCCTACTAAGGTGAGCAGTGGCAAGGACACAAGAAGCGCCAGCACGCGTGGCAGCACCAGTAACTCGATGGGGTCGAGCGCGTTGGAGCGAAGCGCATCGATCTCTTCATTTGCCTTCATCGAACCGATTTGGGCGGTGTACGCGCTTGCGGTACGGCCTGCAATCAATATGGCCGGGAGCAGCACTCCGAACTCGCGCATGAACGAGAAGGCGACCAGATGCACCGAGAAGATGCTCGCACCGAAGTTGGCCAGCACCGTTGCTCCCAGGAACGCCACCACCATTCCTACCATGAAGCTCAGTAGCGCCACGATGGGAATGGCGTCCACCGCTGATCGCTGGATTTGAGCGATCACCGAGGTCGCGCGCCAGCGACGCGGGTGACGAACGGTACGGCTCCATGTTTCGATGATCTGGCCCACGAACCCGGCCAGACCAAGACACGCACGACAGCCCTGTTCCAAGGTCAGGCCTATGCGTCCCAGACCGCGGAGCAGAGGATTCCCGCTCACCGCTGCTTTCTCCGTCTTCTGCTGATCGGTAGCAGCGGCGGCCAGCGCTCTCATTAGGGCGAGGCGATCCGAGGACAGATTTGGAGCTGCCTCCGGCCGGTCGAGTATCGAGTCTGGCCCGAGAATTTCCACCAGCAGAGCCGCGCCGGCGGTGTCCAGTCTCTGGACTTGCGTCCAGTCGAGTAAGGGAGTGGCGTACCCCTCGGCATGACTGATGCGGGCGGCGGACACGGATTTTGCCAGACTGGCGTAGTGCTCTATCGTCCAGTCGCCACCCGCCAGCCATTTGTGATCACCGCCGACCATGGCATCCTGCCGGAGCCAAGCCTGTGAAGCGTTGCTCATGGCTGCGTGTCCCGCCAAGCGCTGTCGATGCGCTCGATGCAGTTCGTGATCGCCGCTTTGGCATGACCCAGCAATGTGTACGAACCGGCGAACTCTTTAATGACGTTGCCGCGCTCGAAGCAACTGGCGGCAGCAACCCGGCGTCCCGTCCTTAAATCGACTGCTTCGAACTCTAGGCTGGCACCACCCGTCGTCACGGGTCCAACCAGCAGGGTCGTCATTGCATTGACTGCCCGATTCGGTGTCTGCAGTTCGGTGACCGCTACACGCACCCGAACCTGTCCCGCGCCACCTGGGGGGGCGGGACTTTTGCCTTCCTGGCGTTTCAGTTCGCTCGTCACATGGTCTAGCACTTCGCGCTGCTGCGCGTCATCGAGCCCATCGATGCGACCCGAGGCGGTCTTGATCTGCGCTTCTTCCACCACGACAGCGGCATAACGCTTGGGCTCGAATCCCGCTGCGCGGTACATCAGTACGTTCTCGTATCGTGTCGGCGATAACTTCTCGTAGTCGCCGAGAAATCCGGAGCGCGTCATGCTGTTGGTCGCGCATCCAGAGAGCGCGCCTGCTACGCAAAAAAAGATGCCGCCGCGGATCAATGCAGTTTTGCTCTTCATAATGGGTCTCCTTGATCAAACGAAACTAAGACAGGCAATGCCTGCTGCGATGAGGGCGGTGCCAGACCAGCGCGTTACCGATGCGACATCGCCTAGTAGGAGGGCGCCGACGCCCAAGTTTCCAAGTAGCCCGATTCCTGCCCAGGCTGCAGAGGCCGCGCTGATCGGAATCCGCTTGAGCGCGAACCACAAAAGTGCGCCGCTGGCCGCCATGCACGTCACTGCCACACAGAGGCCGACCCAGCGCATCGGACCGCCCGCCGTGATGGCCCGCAGGCCCAGTGGATAGCCCGCTCCTAGAACCCCTGCGGCAATGACAATCGACCAGGATTTCCAGATCAGCGGATGGGTGCTGAATCGCATAAGCCTAGCGAGACATACGCATGAAGCGTGGGTGCATACGAATTCTGAGAATGCGCAGCACGCGGCGGCTCGCAAGAGACTCATGAGCGATCTCCATGCGCGGTGGCGACACTCAGGTTCCACGGCCCAATTCGCTTGATTCCAAACAGGACTTCGTAAAGCAGCGGAATCAAGCCCAACGTCACCAGCGTTCCGAGTGCCAGCCCACCGATCATCGCGATCGCCATCCCTTTCCATAATGGTCCGGAGAAGAGCATGAGTGGCACCAGTCCCGAAATGCAGGTGACCTTGGTCATCACGATTGGACGAAGCCGTTGTATCGCGGCCCCAACCAAGGCTTCATGGCGTGGCAGGCCTTCCGCTAGCCCCTGGTCGATGCGTTCCAGCAAGAGCACGGCGTTGTTGACAATGATCCCGAACAGGGCCAGTACGCCGAAGGTCGCCATGAAGCTGAAAGGTGTGCCGGTCAGCTTCAGAGCCAATACCACGCCGATAAGCGTGAAAGGGATCGTCGCGAGGATCACACCGAGCTTGCGGAAAGAATTGAACTGCCATACGAACAGCATCAGCATCGCCAGAAATGCGAGGGGCATGTAGGTCGACAGCGCGGCGTTCGATTCGGCGGCTTCCTCGATCTCGCCGCCAAGTTCAACCGAGTAGCCCGCGGGCAGGTCCAGGGCAGCGACGCTAGGCGCCAGGCGGTTGATGATCTCCTGGGCGGTGTAAGAGGTGTTCTGTCCTTGCACGGTGATCGTGCGGATGAGATTGCGCCGTTGGATGACCGAGGGCTCGCTCGCGAGCGATACGTCTGCGACCTGAGCCAGCGTCACCGCTGGACCGCCGTTGGTGGGATAGATGAGCGTCGCGCCTACGTCTGCCGTGCTGCGACGCTCGCTTACGATACTGCGCAGGACGATCGGGACGGAGGTGTCACCGTCGCGAATAACCGAGATCGATCTGCCGCTGTAGCGGACATCCAGCCCGCCAGCGATGTCTTCAGTCGTCACGCCCGCCCGACGCGCGCGGTCCTGGTCGACCCGTACGTCGATGCGGCCAACGCGCGTATCCCAATCGTTCTTGACGTTGATGGTGCCGGGCAGCTTGCGCAGCGCTGCTTCGATTTTGGACGCGGCCCCCAACAATACCTCCTCATCCGGACCGCTGACGCGATAAATGGCAGTCCCTGACTCGGTCGCACCGAGCGAGAAACGCTTGGGCTCGGCGCGCACGTCGCCATGTGCTTGCGCAAAGTAGCTGCGGGTGCGGGCGAGGACGGCGTCGATGTCGCTCTTCGGCTTCAATGTGACAACGAAGTACGCGATGTTCGATGCCGGCAGTGGTGGATTCAGGCTAAGGATGAAGCGCGGGCCACCATCGGCGACGTAGCCGATGTGATCGGAGACTTCTGGATTGATGTTCGTGTCGCCCAGCCAACCACTGATCTGCTTCACGCGGGCGAGCGTTTCGCGCGAGTCGGTACCGGGGGCGAGCTGCACCGGAATCTGGAACTGAAGCCGGTCGGACTTGGGCATGAAATCGTACGGCAGGGTGGTGAAGCCATACAGCGCAATGGCAAGCGCCGCGATCATCGACGCTACATAGACCGCCTTATGGTGGAGCACCCACTCCAGTACGCGCCGGTAGCCACGGTAGAAGCGGGTGTCATAGGCGTCGCCCTGCTCCTGCTTGTGATGGGGTTTGGCGAAGTGGTAGCACAATAGGGGCGTGACAGTCAGGCACAGCAGCCACGAAGCGAACAACGTCAGTGCCAGCACGACCACGAGATTGTGCAGATACTCGCTCGTGGCGTTCTGGCCAAAAAAGAACGGCGAGAACACGATCACGATCACGAGCGAGGACGTGAGCAGCGGAATGGCGAGCGTGCGGCCCGCCTCGAGGCAGGCATGCTTACGATCTTCGCCACCGGCCAGGCGGCGTTCGATGTCTTCGGCAATCACAATGCCGTTGTCCACCAACAAGCCGAGCGCAATGATGATGGCGCCCATCGAGACGTTCTGAAGCTCGATGTTCATCGCGCGCATGACGATGAGTGCACTGAGGATCGTCAACGGCACGATCATGCCCACGATGATCCCGGTGCGCCAACCGAGAAATAGCACGACGACACCGAGGACGACGATGATCGTCTCCATCATGACGTGGTTCATTTTGCCCATCTCGTGCTTGACGACATCGGCCTGGAAAGTGACGTATGACAGATCGAAACCCGCCGGCAGCAGCTTCTCCTGGTCTGCAACCCGTGCTTTGAGCGCTTTTCCGAACTGCTCCACGTTCTGACCGGAGGCCATCGAAACCGCCATGACGACAGCGGGCTGGCCTTTGTAGATGGCAGCAGATTCCGGCGGATCGGCTGGCCGCACACTCACCTGCGCCAGTTCACCCAATGCGATCGTCGGCACGGGCGCCGTACTACTTTGCGGTCGTGGCAGCGCGATCGGCATTGCTCGCAGGGAGGGAGCGTCACGCACTTCGCCACTGACCGCCAAGGTTGCATTGATGCCGCCGACAACAATTTGTCCACCCGAAGCGACGACGTTCTGTTTGACGAGTTGGTCGATCACCCCCTGTGGTGTCAGCTCCAATCGCGCGAGCCTAGGCCGATCGAATTCGAGATAGACGCGCTCTTCCTGCAGGCCGTAGAAAGTGATGCGCTCAATACCAGGCACGGTGTACAGGCGGTCGCGCATCTGCTTGAGCGCGACGCGCATCTCGCTCATGGAGTAACCTGGTGCAGTGACCGCAATCGAGGCAACCGCGACGCGGCCGAAGTCTTCGTCGACGAAAGGCCCCATCGTGCTCTGTGGTAAGGCATCCTTCGAATCGGCGACCTTGGCCCGGACGCGCTGCCAGATCGGTGCCAAGTCGGTGTAGCGGTCCCAGATCGTGACCTGGATCATGGCGCTGCCTGCGCGCACGGTGCTCGTCACGCGCTTGACCTCTGCCAGTTCGCGCAAGCGCTCCTCGATCGGCCGGGCAATGAGTTGCTCAACGCGTTCGGCGGGCAGCCCCGGGTTCAACGCCGTGACCATCGCATCGCGGACCGTGACAGTCGGCTCCTCCTGAGAAGGAAAATTCAGGAAGGTCGCGATGCCGGCGACGAAAATGATGAGCGCTACAAAGTAGGTAAGTCGACTGGCGCGCAGCGCCATCTCGGTGATCTTCATGATGAAGTAACCTGGTGGATCGCGTTAGCGCTTGGTCAATTGAGTGGTGGCTTCCAGTGGTGTCACTGGCTGTCCATCGGTGAGCCATCCTCCTCCGGCGGCAACCACCGTCTCGCCGGGCTTGAGTCCAGCGAGGACGCGCGCGCTGTCTCCTTCCTGTACCGGCGTGAAGCGCACCGCGCGACGGTGCACCTTCTTATCTTCAGGGGTGTAGACGAAGACGGAAGCCTCGCCCGGCTTCGTGCCGAGCACCAGCGAGGCATAAGGTATGGATACAGTCTCGGGCCGAGAGGTCTTGGAGGTTGCCGCAGGTGCGTCGAGCACGACCTGTACGGGAATACCTGGCCGAAGTGCGCGCGCTTGCGCGTTATCTTCAGGCACTAGCACCACGGGTAGGAGCGAGCCATTTTCGGCGCGCAGACCGACACGACGTACCACCGCTCGGATTGGTTGTTCGGCTCCGCTCCAGCTCAGTTCTGCGCGTTGGCCGACATCTATGTGAGGTGCCTGTGTAGTAGACGCGTTCGCGATGATCTCAGTGCCACTGCGCACGCCGTCGACCTGAAATACCGGCGCACCAGCAGCAATGTCGGTGAACGCCAAAGCCAGCTTTTCCGCCACGACACCATCGAAAGGAGCGACGATCATCGTGCCACGTTGTGCTCGTTCGGCCAGGCCAAGCGCCGCCTTGGCAGTGCGCGCTTGACCCTCTGCGACCGCTAGCTGCGCCTTCGCGCTCTCGAACGCAGCAGGGGAGATGACTTCGCTTTCGAGCAACCGGCGCTGTTGATCTGTCTGTACACGTCGATCCATCAGGCCGGCTTCGGCGGCCGCCAGGGATGCTTGCGCTTGTGTCACGCGAAGCCGGTCAGGTTGCGCATCAAGTTCTGCCAGGACTTGGCCGCGGGAGAACCGTTCACCCACGTCGACGTTCAACTTGGCGATCCGTCCTCCTGTTTCAAATCCTAGGATGCTGCGCTCGGTTGCTCGCGCCGAGCCAGTCAATTCGATGCGAGAGCTATGCGGGAGATCCGACTGCGCGGCGGCGAGCTTCACTGCGCGCGGAGGCTCGGATACGGTGGATTGCGAGTTTCCGCACCCTGAGAGCAGAGTCGAAATGGATAGTGTGCAAGCAACCGCCAAGGAGCGCGGTGCGCACGCGGTCATGACACCGCTACGGACGCGACTCATGTGCGTCCTTTTGCCGGGACAAGTTCGAGATGGCCCGAGGCGAGATCCTGGAGCGCCCGAAAGAAATGCCGCCGCTCTGCGGGTGCGAGTATTGGCAAACCCAGAAGATCGGCGAACAGGGCGCCATCCAATGCCAGCATGATGAGTGCCGCGGTCTCGGTGCCACGCGGGGATCGACGCGCGCGTTCGTACTGCACGCGGTACCACTCGCGCAGTGGGTCGAGAAGTGTTGGATCTTCCGCAGCTGCCGCGAGCAGCGCTGCGCCCATCTTCTGCATCTCGTCGTCGGGCATCGCTTCCACCTGGCTCGACAGCCAGGGGTCCGGATCTCCGGCAAACCTGCGCTCGTGATTGGCTTGTACCGCGTCGAACGCCCGGATCATCTCGTCGATCAGTGTCACGAACAAATCGCGTTTGGTCTTGAAGTGATAGAGAAACGCCCCTTTGCTCAACCCGGCCCGCACAACGACGGCGTCCAGTGTCAAGCGACTGGCACCTTCCTCCAGCACCAGTTCGCGGGCGGCCTGCAGGATGCGGTCGCGAGTTCGCTGGGCTCCTTGCTGGAGGCCGGGCTGCGCATCGGCGCTGCTATGGGCAGTGGACGGGGGGGGCAACTTTGTTTTCGCGCGGGGCGGCATGGTCGTGCTCCAAAAAAGCTTGAGTCATATACAGTCCAGACGGTATAGTAGAAGCCATACAACAGTCCGTCAAGACTTTTTCGGAACGCAAGGAGCTGCCATGTCTCAAATTCTTGAACGCTATCGCCTCATTGCCATGATTTCTCCGCTACTGCTTCTTGCGGCCTGCAGCCATGCCCCGCACTCTGCCGATCCACCTCGCCTGGATGTACCGGCCCATTTCTCAAATGAAGAGGGAGGTGAAGGCATCTTGGACAAATCGTCCCGCCGTACTCTTCCCGTCGATTGGTGGACGGCCTACGGCGATCCGCACCTCAATGCCTTGGTCCGGGCGGCGCTGGAGCGCAATACCGAACTGACGATTGCGCGAGCGCGCGTGGACGAGGCATCGGCCGCCACGCGGCGAGCACGGGCCTCCCTGCTCCCCTCGTTGTCCGCGGGCACGCAGGCAACTCGAGGACGCGACTATTCAGAGAACGTTGCAATCGGCAATGATGGCCGCGCCACGTTGTCCGCATCGTGGGAGGCAGACCTGTCGGGACGGCTTTCGCAGGCAGCAGAAGGTGCGCGCCTGGATGCGGTGGCAGCCGAACAAGCGTGGGTTGCCACGCGGTGGCAGGTCGCGTTTGAAACAGTGTCGGCGGCTGTGCAGCAGCGCCAAGCCAGTGAGCTCGAAGCGCTAGCCGCGGCGCGGCTGGCATCCGCAGAACGACTCGTCTTGCTGATGCAACGGAAGTTCGAGGCCGGACAAGCTACCGGCTTCGACATCGAGCGTACCCGCGCCGGCGTCGTCGCACTGCGCGTGGAGCAAGAGCAACTGCGGCGTGCGCGCGGCGAGGCGACGCATGCACTCGATGTACTAGTGGGACAAACGCCCGGAGCGCCTGCAGCTTCCCCAACTCTTGCGTCGCTCGCCGTCCCGGACTGGACACCGACACGCATACCTGCGGACCTGCTGAGTGAGCGGCCCGACGTGCGCGCCGCCGAAGCGAAGTTCGCCGCCGAAACCGCGCGCTGGAACGCAGCCGAAGGCGAACGCTTCCCCAGGCTGGTGTTGGACCTGAGCGGCGGACGGCAGCGCGTAGAGAGTGTGGGAACCCGCATCACTGGAAACATTTTTTCACTTGGGGCCGGGGTGTCGTTGCCGATCTTCGATGGTGGCGCGATCCGTGCCGGCATCGAGACCGGAGAGGCGCGCAGCCGAGCTGCCCGTGCGGAGTTCGAGCGCACTTTGTTGAGTGCTTTGCAGGACGTAGAGAACGCATATCTCGGTTGGCATACGCAGCACGCAGCACTGGAGCATCAGGCCGAGGGTGTCGCAGTCGCGGAGCGTCAGCTCGATCGCAGCCGACGTCTGTTCGAGGCGGGACAAGTGGACGCCACGGTGGTGGCCGAGGCTGAGGCCGGGGTGCTGTCAGCGCAGGCTTCGCTGATCCGCACGCGGGCCGAGACAGCCATGCAATGGGGCGTCCTGGCAAAAGCATTATCCGGCTCTCCTGTTTGATCGCAGAAACATGCTGGAGCAGCTTGCGAAGGCTAGCTAAATAGCGTGACGCAAGGCGAAGGTGGTGAGGCCTGAGTGATGAGGAATGCGAACATGGAAATTCGACACCTGCGCTACTTTCTGGCGGTGGCAGAGGAGCTGCACTTTGCCCGAGCCGCAGAGCGCCTCCACATAGAGACATCGCCGCTGTCGCGCGCCATCAAGGAACTTGAGGAAGAGTTGGGCGTAGCGCTATTTGCGAGAACCACTCGGAGCACCCGCTTGACTCGTGCGGGCAGGCTCTTCTTTGAGAGCGTGCCGCGTGTCTTCGCAGCTTTGCAGCAGGCGCGCGACAGTGTGAACGCCGCAGCCAATGGCTTTCATTGCCAGCTCCGTATTGCATTGTCTGATGGAATCACGCCATCGCGCCTGCCTGCGTTGTTGGCGCTCTGCCGGCAGGAAGAGCCGGAAGTGGAAGTTCGCTTCTTCGAGGTGCCTTTGGCACAGCAAATCAAGGGATTGTGTGGCGAACTGTACGATCTCGGCTTCGCTCAATCGGATGAAGTCGGCGAAGGCATCATCGCCGTGCCGGTGTGGAGTGACCCTCTGATGGTAGCTGTGCCCGCACGGCACCCCTTGCTATCCCACAAACAGATTCCCCTAGAAGAGCTGTTGCGGTATCCGCTGGTGCTCTGCGACGCGGTGGCGTGTGAGGGCCATGCTCGGCAAGTTGAACGGGTGCTACGTCGCGTGGACATAGAGCCACTGATTGCCGAACGCGTGACTTCCAGCGATCTAATGATGGTCCTGGTTTCGGCGGGACTTGCACTAGGCCTCACAGGAGGCGCGCATATCACAGCCAGCAGGGAACAGGGGGTGGTCGCACGGCCGCTGACTGGACGTTCGCCAATGCTCACGACCTATCTACTACGGCCGGCCAGCGAGCCGTCAGAAATGCTGACTCGCTTCATGGAACGCGTTCATTCGATCAAATCTCCAGATGCCAAAGGTCGGCGGTAAACCATCACACAATCTCCCAAAGAAAATTAACCATGAAGAAGATTGCTCTCATATTGCTTTCCTCGACATTGGCAGCCTGCAGCCCATCTGGGAAACCAGATAAAGCCAACCTTCCGACAGTCGATGAATTAGCGCTCAATCCTGAGCGTCTGAAAGAGTTGCGCAAGCAATGCAAGTTGGATCGACCAATGCTGGGCGACCAACTATGTAACCGGGTTGCCGAGGCTACGCGAAAGCGCTTTTACGAAGATGGCGATGTGCCCCACACCACGCCTAAAGAGCCGCCGAAGTTCTAAGCTGGTGGTCATGCCGGAGTATGTATGCCGGATATGAAAAATTTGAAGGAGAATCGCAATGGGTTGGATCTATCTTGTTTTGGCTGGATTGTTTGAAATCGGATGGCCGGTCGGGCTGAAAATGGCGCAAGAGCCAACATCGCGTTGGAGTGGGGTCGCAGTAGCCGTCTCTTTCATGACAATTAGCGGCGCCTTCCTATGGCTTGCTCAGCGTCAGATACCGATTGGGACTGCTTATGCGGTGTGGACGGGTATCGGAGCGGCGGGAACTTTCTTAGTCGGAATTCATTTCTATGGCGACCCAACCTCCCTGATGCGATACCTTGGCGTGGCGTTGATCATCCTGGGCGTTATCACGCTCAAGTTATCGAGTTGATCGCTAGCTCCATTGGTAGCGTAGTCGCTAGGCGACCCAGCTCCCAGAGTGGATCGGGCGCTGGGAACTCGTACGGTCACCTCCTCTCTCTAGTCGCTATGTGACGAGCTTGCCGGCGCCTCGGGAGAGTTCGAGCCAGTGCGCGTAAGGCGGTGGGAGCACCCATTCCGGGTGGCTCCACCTTCAGTGCCTGCGCCAAGGTGACCTGAGTACGAACTTTGTAGCCAGTCAGGCAGTGAGTTCGGAGGGGATGCTATCGGATTGGATCCAGTTGCGCCGGATCGTCGCCGGCGGTTTGTAAGCATGCGCGCTATGCGGCCGCTGCTCGTTGTAGAACTGTCGCCAACGTTCGATCAGCACCTTCGCTTCGGTCCGACTGCGGAACCATTCGCGGTTGAGCAGTTCGTCGCCCATCGTTGCCTGCGAAGTCAGGACCAGCAGAATCCTGAGGGGAGTTCTCATCATGGTTTTCTCCGTTCAGACGCTTGGGATCAAGCGGCCGGAGACCACTACGCCTGCTTGGCTTTGCGCGCTGCCTCGACCAAGCTGTCGAGCCAGTCCTGATGGCCGTTGATCATCGGGTTGGGTTTGGCGTTGTGCAGCTCCTCGGCCGGTTTGCCCTTCTGAGTTTCCTGCGTGAGGATGCGCACGCGCCTGCCGTCCAGGTTCTCAACCAGCCAGGCGTGATGCACATCCAGGCGCGTATCTGTGCCTTCCTCGCCGGACCAGCCGTGCCAGGCCACGCGGCCGGGTTGCCCATCCGCAGGTGGCACGTATTCGTTGCACTGCCCCTCTACCGGGAAGCCGAAGGTCTCGAAGTAAAACCGATCGCCGTCGGCCAGTACCGGGCCTTTGCCGTCATGAAAGCACACGTTAGCCGAGTTGGCGTAGTAGCTTGGCCACAGCGATGGTGTGACGAGTAGAGGCCATACGTCGGCCGCGCTCAAGCCGGCGGCGATGATCTCATTGGAGGCGAAATTCTCAGTAAAGCCCGGCGTGTAGCCTTCGGGCCAGAGGATGGCGTTCTGTTGCTTGCTCATATCGAAGCTCCTTCACAAAATGTCGATGACGCAACAGGGGTGGCTGCGTCATTCAAGTGGTCATGGAGCAAATCATGAGCCTCCATCTGCAATAAGTGAAATCCTAAGTTTCTATTTTTGATATCATAAAATATGATATCAAGGCCTAGGTTCTGCCATCCACCGACTAGGCTATCTCGCAGCGGCGCTACGAAAGGGCGCGTCTCCAATTGAGCCGACTGATTGCTTATTTGTAGTGCGAGGTAGAGTTGTGCTGAGCATGACGATAGGAGCGATCTTGCCTACTTGTTGTTAGCACAGGAAGTGAACAGCAGTGCTCGTATCCAGCGATGTGCTGGATCGTGATGGGTGCGTTCGTGCCAAGCAGCCGTCTTGGTGAACCCCGGTATCTTCACCGGCGGCAGGGAGATAGCCAGCTTGTCCATACCGGCGACCAAGCGGCTCGGCAAGATCGCAACCATGTCACTGGCACGCAGGATGTCTGGCAAGATCAGAAAGCTCTTGACCGACAGTGTGACGCTGCGTCGTTTGCCCAACTGTTCTAGCGCATCGTCGGTGACGCCGCGGAAACCTCCACCATCGTAGGAAACAAGCGCATGGTCGAGAGCACAGAACTGTTTAACGGTCAGCTTGCGCCCCATAGCCGCAGGATGGTCTTCCCGCAGGACACACACATAGTGTTCCTTGAACAGCTCTCGGGCATGCAGATTTGGCGGAGTGATCTCTGGCGTCAGGAGGGCTAAATCGATCTGACCGCGCTCAAGCTGGTTCTGTAGCTGCCCGCTCTCGACTGGCACTAATGAGACTCGTACACGCGGTGCGTGCCGTTTAAGTGCCGATAGAAATGGGACAGCAACGGCACGCAGCGCATAGTCCGTCGCGGCGATGGAGAAGGTCAGTTGTGCGGTGGCCGGATTGAAGGAAGGTGGCTGGAGCAGCGCGTCGATTTCGGCGAGCACCTGCTTGACAGGCATCCCTAGATCCAGCGCCCGCTGCGTTGGAACGATACCCCGCTGCGAGCGCGCGAAAAGCGGGTCACCGAAGCTCTCGCGCAACCGCGTCAGCATGCCACTCAAGGCCGGCTGGGTTAGTCCCAGACGGGCCGCCGCCCGTGTCACATTGCGTTCGTCTAACAATGCGTCCAGCGCCTTGAGCAAGTTGAGATCCATACTCTTGATATTTTTCATTTTTATTCCAATCTTAAATATCATCGTTTTTCATGATATCTAAATATTGCCTATGAGTGGAAGCAAGGCCCATTGACGGCTTTTTTTGGGTAACTTGCTTGGAACTCTGTATGCGCCGCAGTGCGCTTTCGCTTGCGGCGCTTTTCTTTGACTCGCCACCGCGCTCATTCTTTCTTTTCCCTCGACCATTGTGCTGCGAACGGTCTTTGACCGGCACTAGCCCAGAACCGATCCTGACGCCTGCGACACCCCCTGTGCAACGCTTTCAATGAGACACCAGCGCAGGAGAAATCGGAGGACAGGTCATGCAAGGGACGAACGTTCTGTTCGGCCAGATCGCTGTGGTAATCGGCATCGTGATCGCCGGCGTCTGGGGCGCCACACAATGGACAGCAGCGACCCTTGGCTATCAAGTACGCCTCGGATCGCCCTGGTTCGATCTTCTAGGTGTACCGGTTTATCACCCGTGGCGCTTGTTCGAATGGTGGTTCTTCTTTGATGCCTACGCGCCGCACGTCTTCGACACAGGCGGTGCGATTGCGGGTGGTAGCGGTTTGTTCGCTTTACTCGTCGCCATCGCCATGTCGGTATGGCGTTCTCGGCAGTCGCGGCTGGTTACGACTTATGGTTCGGCACGCTGGGCCGATGCCGTCGACATCCGCAAAGCTGGACTGACCCTCCCGGCGGGCGTCTTCCTCGGCCAACACGACGACCAATACCTCCGACATGAGGGGCCGGAACATGTCCTGAGCTTCGCACCCACGCGCTCGGGCAAGGGCGTGGGCTTGGTGGTGCCTACGTTGCTTTCGTGGCCGGCGTCCGCCGTCATTCACGACATTAAGGGAGAGAACTGGAAGATCACGGCGGGCTGGCGTTCGCGCTTTTCGCACTGCCTGCTTTTCAACCCCACCGATAGGCAGTCGGCCGCCTACAACCCGCTGCTTGAAGTCCGGCGCGGCGCACATGAAGTGCGCGACGTGCAGAACATCGCCGACATTCTGGTTGACCCTGAAGGTGCGTTAGAGAAGCGCAATCATTGGGAGAAGACCAGCCACGCGCTACTGGTCGGTGCAATCTTGCATGTTCTGTACGCAGGCGAGGACAAGACGCTGCGCGGCGTCGCCAACTTCCTCAGCGACCCGGCGTGTCCGTTCGAGCTGACGCTGCACCGGATGATGACGACGAAGCACCTGGGCGATGCGCCTCACCCGGTTGTCGCATCCGCTGCCCGCGAAGTGCTCAACAAGTCGGACAACGAGCGATCGGGCGTGCTCTCCACCGCCATGTCGTTTCTCGGCCTGTACCGCGACCCGACCGTGGCCGAAGTCACATCGCGCTGCGATTGGCGCATCGCCGACCTGATTTCCGCCGAGCACCCGGTATCGCTCTATCTGGTGGTGCCGCCCTCCGACATAAGCCGCACCAAGCCGCTGATCCGGCTCATCTTGAACCAGATCGGGCGGCGGCTGACCGAATCGCTCGACGGCAGCGATGGCATCGCGCGCCGGCACAAGCTGCTGCTGATGCTGGACGAGTTTCCGGCGCTGGGTCGCCTCGATTTTTTCGAGTCCGCGCTTGCCTTCATGGCCGGCTACGGCATCCGCAGCTTTCTCATCGCTCAAAGCCTGAACCAGATCGACAAGGCGTATGGGCAGAACCATTCCATCCTCGACAACTGCCATGTCCGGGTGACTTTCGCCACCAACGACGAAAGGACGGCGAAAAGGATTTCCGAAACCCTCGGCACCGCCACCGAGCTTCGCGCGCAGCGCAACTACGCGGGCCACCGCCTCGCTCCGTGGCTGGGGCACCTGATGGTGTCGCGTCAGGAAACTGCACGTCCGCTGCTGACGCCCGGCGAGGTGATGCAGCTTCCACCTGAGGACGCCGTAGTCATGGTGTCCAGCGTTGCCCCGATCCGCGCGAAGAAGCTGCGTTACTACGTCGACGCCAATTTCAAGGATCGCGTCCTGCCACCGCCCGTGCTCGCAGTCGGGAGGTACGCCGACGCGCCGCCAGCCCGCCCCGACGACTGGAGCGGCTTGGCGATCCCGGCCGTACCTACGGCGCCGACCTCGGTATCCGCCGATGGTCCGGGCGGCACCGATGACGGCGGCCCGCGCCGCCAGCTCGAACTCTCCGAAACCGTCGCCTACGAGCCCGAGTTGGACGCGTGTGCGAACGACCTGGAGCTGCTCGATGACGACGACCTGGCGCTCCCGCTTCCCGGCCAGCTCGACCCGGCCATGCAGCGCACGGCCCGGCTGGCTTCTCTCGACCCCAACGACGGAATCGACCTATGAGCCAATACCGCCTCAATCTTTTCATCCAGCCCGAGCACGCCAAGCGCCTGGATGAACTTGCCGCCAAGAAAGGCGTGTCCAAGTCCTCCATCGTCGCAGCGGCCTTGGCGTCCTGGCTGTCACCCGATGCGGGCGACCAGCGTGAGGCCGCCATTGCCAAGCGGCTGGATCGACTGTCGCGGCAGACCGAACGCATGGAGCGCGACCAGAACATCCAGATCGAAACGCTGGCGCTGTTCATCCGCTATTTCTTGACCATCAGCACGCCGGTGCCAGAAGCCCACAAGGACGCGGCCCGCGCCCAGGGCAAAGCGCGCTTCGAGCAGTTCGTCGAGCAGTTGGGTCGCCACCTGCTGCGTGGCCGCAGTCTGGTGCGCGACGTGGTGGAGGAACTGCACCCCGATCCGATGCGGATGGATGACGCAGCAGCGATGGCGTCCGCCGATGAGCGAGCTGCAGAGCGTGCGTCATGAGTGCCGTTCCGCAGATTCCGCCTGAATCTCGCTCATCCGCCGCGGCGTCCCAGGATCGCCGCATCCAGATGCTGCGCACGGCGATGGGGCCGCTGATCGCCGCTGCGCTCGAAGATCCGGATGTTGTGGAAATCATGCTCAACCCCGATCGCACCCTGTGGGTGGATCGGCTGTCGTCGGGTCGCTCGCCGCTGGGCGTGGAGATGCCCGAGGCCGATGGTGAACGCATCATCCGCCTGGTCGCCGCGCATGTCGGCGCGGAGGTGCATCGCGGCCAGCCGCTCTTGACCGCCGAGTTGCCGGAAACCGGCGAGCGTTTCGAGGGCATCCTGCCTCCGGCCGCCCCGGGGCCAGCCTTCGCGCTACGCAAGCGGGCCGTGAGCATCATCGGCCTGGATCGCTACGTGGCCGACGGCATCCTGACCGCCGGGCAGGCCGAGTTCCTGCGCCGCGCCGTGCGCGAGCGGCAGAACATCCTGATCGCCGGCGGCACCAGCACCGGCAAGACCACGCTGGCGAACGCGCTGCTGGCCGAGATCGCCGCCACAGGCGACCGCGTGCTGGTGCTCGAAGACACCATCGAGCTGCAATGCGCGGCCCGCGACCATGTGCCGCTGCGCACCCGCGCCGGCGTCGTCACAATGACCGAGCTGGTGCGGGCCACGATGCGCCTGCGGCCTGACCGCGTGATCGTCGGCGAAGTGCGTGGCGGCGAAGCCCTGGACTTGGTGAAGGTCTGGGGCACCGGCCACCCCGGCGGCATTGCCACCATCCATGCCGGCTCCGCCTTGGGCGCACTGCTGCGTCTGGAGCAACTGATCCTCGAAGTGGCAGTGAATCCGCCCCGCGCCCTGATCGCCGAGGCGGTCAACGTGGTGATTCACATCGCAGGCCGTGGCCGCAAACGTCACGTCGAAACCATCTCCCGTGTCGTCGGCTTCGACGGTGCGGGCTATCGCCTGACAGATGCGCTGGAAACGCCGTTTCCCGAGCTGCCGCCGGTTCCTCTTGCAGCCGCTGCCGCTGCGCCTTCCTCGACCCCTGACCAACCTGGAGAACTGCCATGACGCACGTTGATGCTTTCCGTCTTTCCGTAAATCCTATTTCTCGCCTGTCCAGCATGGCGCGGCTGCGCCACCTGGCCCGTCCCGCAGGGCAAGGGCTGCTGCTGGCCGCGCTGATGCTGTTGCTGGCGGGCACGGCGCAGGCCGCCGGTTCCTCGATGCCGTGGGAAGGGCCGCTGACCTCCATCCTCGAATCCATCCAAGGGCCAGTCGCCCGGATCGTGGCGGTGATCATCATCATCTCGACGGGGCTTGCGCTGGCGTTCGGTGATACCAGCGGCGGCTTTCGCAAGCTGATCCAGATCGTGTTCGGCCTGTCCATCGCGTTCGCCGCGTCCTCGTTCTTCCTGTCGTTCTTCAGCTTCTCCGGAGGGGCCGTCGTATGAGTAAGGCCACCGATCTTCCGGGCTTTGAAGTGCCGCTGCATCGCTCGCTGACCGAGCCGATCCTGCTGGGCGGTGCGCCGCGCACCGTGGCGATTGCCAACGGCACGCTAGCCGCCGCCGTCGGGCTGGGCCTGCAACTGTGGATTCCCGGCGTGGTGCTCTGGATCGTCGGCCACTCGCTGGCCGTATGGGGTGCGCGCGTCGATCCGCAGTTCATGCAGGTCTTCGCGCGGCATATCAAACACCGCCCGCTTCTGGACGTGTGAGGGGAGGACGCCATGCTGAACCTTGCCGAATATCGTCAGCGCCCGGCCTTGCTTGCCGACTGGCTGCCCTGGGCCGGGCTGGTCGCGCCGGGCGTTGTGCTGAACAAAGATGGTTCGTTTCAACGCACGTTCCAGTTTCGCGGCCCCGACTTGGACAGTGCGACACAGGGCGAGCTGATTGCCACGTCGGCGCGGCAGAACAACGCGCTTCGCCGTACCGGGTCTGGCTGGGCCTTCTATATCGAGGCCGAGCGGATGCGGGCATCGAGCTATCCGCAATCCTCCTTTCCCGAACCACTGTCCTGGCTGGTGGATGAGGAGCGACGCGCGGCGTTCGAGGAGTCGGATGGCCATTTCGAGAGCGTCTATCACTTCACGTTGCAACACCTACCGCCGCAAGAGTCTCGCGCCCGTGCGGCTGGGATGCTGTACGAGAACCGGCCCACTGAGGGTGTGGACTGGCGTGGTCGGCTTGATTCCTTCGTGGCAGAGACCGATCGCGTGTTCGACCTGCTCGATGGTGTGATGCCGGAGATTGCCTGGCTGGACGATAGCCAGACGCTGACCTACCTGCATGCCACAGTCTCCACGCGGCGCTATCGCGTCGGCGTGCCCGACGTGCCGTTCCATATCGACGCACTGCTGGCCGATGCCGCGCTGGTCGGCGGCCTGGCGCCCATGCTGGGCGATCAGCACCTGCGCGTGGTGTCGGTACGAGGCTTCCCGACCTCGACCTGGCCGGGGATCTTGGACGACCTCAACCGCCTGGGCTTTGCGTATCGCTGGAGTACGCGCTTCCTGTGCCTGGACAAAGCCGAGGCGGAACGGGAATTGGGGCGCTTGCGGCGCCAATGGTTCGCCAAGCGCAAGAACGTCATCGCGCTGCTGCGCGAAACGATCTTTCAGCAGGAAAGCCCGCTGGTCGATACCGATGCCAGCAACAAGGCCGCCGACGCCGATGCCGCCTTGCAGGAGCTGGGCAGCGATCAAGTCGCCTTCGGCTACCTCACCGCCACGGTGACGGTGCTCGACGCCGACCCGGCCGTGGCCGACGAGAAGCTGCGCATGGTGGAGCGCGTCATCCAGGGCCGGGGTTTCGTGACCATCCCCGAAACCCTCAACGCAGTCGATGCCTGGCTGTCGTCCGTCCCCGGCAACGCATACGCGAACGTGCGTCAGCCCATCGTTTCGACGCTGAACCTGGCGCACATGATGCCGATGTCAGCGGTATGGGCTGGGCCGGAGAAGAACGAACACCTCGATGGCCCGCCGCTGATCGTCACCCGCACCGATGGCGCGACGCCGTTCCGGCTGGTGACGCACATCGGCGACGTGGGGCACACCCTTGTCGCCGGGCCGACCGGCATGGGCAAGTCGGTGCTGCTCGCCATATTGGCCATGCAGTTCCGGCGCTACTTCGGCTCGCGGATCTTCGCCTTCGACATGGGGCGCTCGATGCGCGCCACCATCCTCGGCCTTGGCGGTGAGCACTACGACCTCGGTGCCGATGGCGGCATCGCCTTCCAGCCACTCGCGCGAATAGCCCACGAGGGCTACCGCACCTGGGCCGCCGAATGGGTGGAGGGCCGGCTGCTGCACGAAGGCGTGACGGTCGGCCCGGACGAGAAGGCTGCCATTTGGTCGGCGCTGCGAAGCCTTGCCGGTGCGCCAGTGGAGCAGCGCACCATGACCGGCTTGTCGGTGTTATTGCAGTCCAACGCGCTGCGCCAAGCGCTCGCGCCCTATGTGTTGGGCGGCGCCCACGGCAAGCTGCTGGACGCTGACCACGACCGGCTGGGCATGGCCGACGTGCAGGGCTTTGAGATGGAAGAACTGATGCACAGCCCCGCCGCCGTGCAAGCAGTGCTGCGCTACCTGTTCGCCCGCTTCGACGAACGTTTTGACGGCGCGCCCACGCTGCTGATCCTCGATGAAGCGTGGCTGTTCCTCGATGAGCCGTCCTTCGCGGCCCGCATCCGGCAATGGCTCAAGACGCTCAGAAAAAAGAACGTCAGCGTCATCTTTGCCACGCAGTCGCTGGCCGACATCAAGGACTCGACCATCGCGCCAGCCATCATCGAAAGCTGCGCGAGCAGGATCTTCTTACCTAACCCGCAGGCCACCGAGCCGCAGATTCGCACGATCTACGAAGGCTTCGGCTTGAACAGCCGCCAGATTGAGATCGTGGCGACCGCACAGCCCAAGCGCGATTACTACTACCAGTCGCGCCTCGGCAATCGCCTGTTCGACCTCGACCTGGGGCCTGTCGCGCTCGCATTCGCGGGCGCATCCACCCCTCAAGACCAACGCGATATTGACCGCGTGCTGACGCAGGCCGGCGCTCCCGGCTTCGCCGGCGCGTGGCTGCGCCATCGCGGCCTCGGCTGGGCCGCCGACCTGCTGCCGTCCGCTCCGGCGGCAGCTTCCTTTCTCGCTTCTCAACCGCTGGAGGTTTCACCATGAAGACCAAGCCCCGTTTGCTCTCTGTCTCACTCGCTGCCGTGCTGTCGGTATCGCTGCTGGCCGTGCAGCCCGCATCCGCGCTGACGGTGTTCGACCCGTCCAACTTCGTGCAGAACACGCTGACCGCCGTGCGCACGCTGGAACAGATCAACAACCAGATCAACCAGCTTCAGAACGAGGCGCAGATGTTGATGAACCAGGCCAGGAACCTGGCAAATCTCGACTTCAACATCGTCAACCGCCTGCGCTCGACGCTCGCCACCACCGAGCGCCTGATCGCCGAGGCGCGCGGCTTGGCCTACGACGTGCAGAGCATGGATGCCACGTTCGCCCGCCTGTACCCGGAACAGTACGCCGCCACCATCAGCGGCGACCGCATGGCACAGGACGCCCGCGAACGCTGGCAGAACACCTTGAACGGCTTGCACACCGCGATGCGGATGCAGGCGCAGGTGTCGCAGAACCTCGCCCAAGACGAAAGCGCGCTGGCCGATCTCGTGAGCCAGAGCCAGTCGGCCACCGGCGCGCTGCAAGCGATGCAGGCGACGAACCAGCTCCTGGCTTTGCAGGCCAAGCAGTCGATCCAGGCGCAGCAGCTCCAGATCACGCAAGACCGGGCCGCTTCACTGGAACTGGCGCGGCAAGCGGCGGCTATGGAGCGCGCCCGCGAAGTGCGGCGGCGCTTTCTGGGCACCGGCACGCCGTACACGCCGCAGTCCGTCAACTTCTATAACAACTGACCGGAGGCGGCCATGCGATGCGCTTCCGTCCTGATGGCCGTGCTGCTGACCGCGTGCGGCCAGCAGCCGGCCGAGAACCTGGCCGACGCCCTGGCCGCAGATCCGGTGCGGCTCAAGGCGTTGCGCGGGCAATGCGCGGCCGACCGGCAGGCCGTGGGCGAGGATGCCTGCCGCGCCGCCGCTGAAGCCTTCCGGCGGCGCTTCTTCGCCGGCCATACCGGGCCGGATGAATACAACTCGCTGGCTGAACTCCCGCCGATTCCGCCGAGCTTCGATACGCCCGCAGATGAATTGCCAGAGGGCGCCGTTCCGCTCACTCCGCCCGAGGATTCGCCATGAACGACGTGACCATCATCGACCGTTTCCTCGATACGTTCTCGCGCTACATCGACTCGGGCTTCGGCTTATTGCAGGGCGAAGTGGCATTTCTCACCGCCACGCTCATCGTCATCGACATGACGATCGCTGGCCTGTATTGGGCCATGAGCCACGCCACCGGCCAGGGCGACGACGTGATCGCCAAGCTGCTGCGCAAGGTGCTCTGTGTCGGCGCGTTCGCCTACATCATCGGCAACTTCAACTGGCTGGCGAGCATCGTGTTCCGCTCGTTCGCCGGCTTGGGAATTACCGCTACCGGCTCGGCCATCACGATGGAGAACTTCCTTCAGCCGGGCCGGCTGGCGAAGACCGGCATCGACGCAGCCGCGCCGATTCTGGAACAGATCGGGGACATGGCTGGGTTCCCCGAGGTGTTCGTGAACATCGACCCTATCGTGGTTCTGTTCATCGCCTGGCTGGTGGTGATCCTCTGCTTCTTCGTGCTGGCCGTACAGCTTTTCATCACGCTGATCGAGTTCAAACTGACTACGCTCGCCGGCTTCGTCTTGATCCCGTTTGCACTCTGGAACAAGACCTCGTTCCTCGCGGAAAAGGTGCTAGGCAACGTGGTGTCGTCAGGCATCAAGGTCTTGGTGCTGGCCGTCATCGTCGGCATCGGTTCAGGCCTGTTCGCCGAGTTCCAGGTGCATCCCGACGAACCATCCATCGACCACGCGCTGGTCGTGATGCTGGCCTCGCTCGCGCTGCTGGCGCTGGGCATTTTCGGCCCCGGTATCGCCACCGGCCTGGTGTCCGGTGCGCCACAGCTTGGTGCGGGCGCGATGGCTGGTGCTGCGGTCGGGGCTGTCGGCACCGGCGTTGCCATCGGCGCCGCCGTAACGGGCGTGGGCGGCGCCGTCATGGCCGGGGCACGAATGGCCCCGGCGGCCGCAAAGCTGGCCGGTGCCGGTGCGCGTGCCGCGACTTCGGCGGCCGGCAGTGCCCGATCGGCGTTCCAGGCCGGTTCCGCTGCGGCCGGCGGCGGTGCCAAGGGCGCGGCGGCTGGCCTCGGCAATGTCGCCAAGACTGGCGCACAAGCCGCAGGCCGCAGCGTCACCTCTGGTGCTTCCGCTGTTGGGCAGAAGGTGGCCGACTCCTTCCGCGCTGGCTGGAACGGCACAGAAGCCGGCAGCGACGGTGCTGGCCCCGGCCAGACCGCAGACGGCACCGCAGGCTCGCAGAAGCAAGAGCAACCGGCCTGGGCCAAGCGGATGCACCGCCGCCAGCAGGCTACCCATGCCGCGACCACTGCCGCCCACACGCTGCGCGGCGGCGACGGCGGCGGCTCCGGGCAAGGCCCGAGCCTGCGGGATTCCGATACCTAACCTTCAAGGAGAACACCCATGCGATTCAAACGACCGCAGGTGCGCTACGCCGATACGCCGCAGCCTGCCACCCCGTATCAAGCCGCCGCCCAGGTGTGGGACGACCGTATCGGCTCCGCCCGCGTGCAGGCGAAGAATTGGCGCCTGATGGCCTTCGGCTGCCTAGTGCTCGCGCTGTTGATGGCCGGCGGCCTGGTGTGGCGCTCGGCGCAGTCCATCGTGACGCCCTATGTCATCGAGGTCGATCAAGCCGGGCAGGTGCGCGCCGTGGGAGAGGCCGCCACGCCGTACCGGCCCGGCGACGCGCAGATCGCGCACCACCTGGCGCGCTTCGTGACGCTGGTTCGCTCGCTGTCCATCGACCCCATCGTGGTGCGGCAGAACTGGCTCGATGCCTACGACTACACCACCGACAAGGGCGCGGCGGTGCTCAACGACTACGCCCGCACCAATGACCCATTCGCCCGCATCGGCAAGGAATCGGTAACGGTGCAAATCACCAGCGTGGTTCGCGCGAGCGACACGTCTTTCAACGTGCGCTGGACAGAGCAGCGCTATGTCAACGGTGCGCCCGCCGGCACCGAACGCTGGAACGCCGTGCTTTCGACCGTCCTGCAAACCCCGCGTACTGAACAGCGCCTGCTCAAGAACCCATTGGGTATCTACGTCAACGGCCTGTCATGGAGCCGCGAACTGGATTCTTCCGAAGGAGCCAAACCATGAAACTTCGTTTCCGCCTTTACGTTGTTCCTTTGACGCTGCTGGCCCTCGCGGGCTGCGCCTCGCAGGGGAAGCCGCCGCCATCCATCTCGCTCGACGAGACGGTGCTGGCCCAGCCGTTGCCCGAACCGCCCAAGCCCGTCGAAGTCGTCGCCGTCCCTGAACCGCTGGCGCTGCCGGCGCAGTTGAAGCCCCTGCCGGAACTCGATGAGGCCCCCGTTGCGCCGGAGCCGGCCGACGAAAAGGTGCGCGTTTCCCGTGCCAATGCAGAAGCGCGTATCGCGCCTACCCGTGAGGGCTACGTCAACGCGATTCAGGTGTGGCCGTTCACCGATGGCGCGCTTTATCAGGTCTATGCGTCGCCGGGGCGCGTGACGGTGGTTTCGCTTCAACCGGGCGAGGAACTGGTAACGGTCGCCGCCGGCGATACCGTGCGCTGGATCGTGGGCGACACGTCCAGCGGCGGCGGGGCCGATCTGCGCGTCAATGTGCTGGTCAAGCCTATCCGCTCCGGTCTGAAAACCAATCTCGTCATCACCACCAGTCGGCGCACCTACCTGCTGGAGCTGACCTCGACCGAGAGGGCATGGATGGCGTCGGTGTCCTGGGACTATCCGAAAGACCGAATGCTCGCGTTGCAGCGCCAGGCGCAGGCAGCGCAGGCAACAACGCCTGTCGATACGGGCCTGTCGCTGGACAAGATCCGCTTCCGCTACGCGGTATCGGGCAGCAACCCGCCGTGGAAGCCTCTGCGCGCCTTCGATGATGGAGAGAAGGTCTATATCCAGTTCCCGCCGGGCATCGCCCAGGGCGAGCTGCCGCCGCTGTTTGTCATCGGCGCGCAGGGCGACGGGCAACTGGTGAACTACCGTTTTCGCTCGCCGTACTACGTCGTGGATCGCCTGTTCGGCGCGGCCGAACTGCGGCTGGGCGGCGATGGCGGCGACGTGGTGCGGATCGAGCGCACCGATGGTGTTGCACGGAGGAACTGACCATGAGCCAGGATGACACTCCCGACCTTGCCGCGCCGCAGGCGGACAAGGTGGCGCCGGAGGCAGTGGCGCTGCGCGCCCAGCCGCGTCCAGTCACACGCCTGAACCGGCGCTCGCTGGCCATCCTTGCCGGCGTCCTAGCGGTCGCCGTGCTCGGCGCGCTGATGTGGTCGCTGCAACCTCATCGACGCAGCACAGGCGAGCAGACCGAGCTTTACAACGTCGATCGCGTGTCAAAGTCGGAAGGACTGGATGCGCTGCCGACGGACTATTCCAAGCTGCCGCCGGCGTTGCTGCCTGCCGTTCCCGAACTAGGGCCACCGCTGCCGGGCGATCTTGGCCCGGCTATCGTGAAGTCGCAGCAACCGGCGACGGCTGCCTACGCGGCCCCCGGTCACGACCCGAACGATGCCCTGCGAAAAGAAGCCGAGGCGGCCGCGGCCTCGTCCGTGTTCTTCCGCTCGGGTGGGCAGAATGCGGCGCCGGTAGCGCAGACACAGGTGGCCGCTGCGCCGGGCTTCGCCGCCAATGCGGCGTTTGACCCGCTGGCGGCCGGGCCGGCCTCCACGGCGGCCCAACCTGCTGACCCGACAGCGGTGCAAAACCGGCAAGACCAGAAAGAGGCTTTCATGAAAGCTGGCCCCACTGAAACCCGTAATTCCGGCAATCTGACTCTGCCAATTTCGCCGTATCAGGTTATGGCCGGAACAGTGGTCGCAGGTGCCTTGGTGACGGGCATCAAGTCGGACTTGCCCGGCGACGTGATCGCCACGGTGACGGAGCCGGTCTATGACACAGCCACCGGGCGCTTCCTGCTGATTCCGCAGGGTTCGCGCATCCTGGGCAAATACAACAGCCAGGTCAGCTACGGGCAGAGCCGCGTTCAAGTCGTCTGGAACCGGATCATCCTGCCGGACACGTCTTCGCTCACGCTCGACAACCTGGCCGGCACCGACCCAGCCGGCTATGCCGGGCTGGAGGACGATGTGGACTACCACTGGGGCCGCATCTTTGCCGGTGCGGCACTCACCACGCTGCTGGGCGTCGGTGCCGAGCTGGCCGCGCCGGAGAACCGGCAGGATGGTGATCGCGTCATCATCGCTGGGCGCGACAGCGCGCAGGACAGCATCAATCAGGTCGGCCAGGAGATGACCCGGCGCAACCTCAACATCCAGCCGACCTTAACGCAACGGCCGGGCCTGCCGGTTCGCATCATCGTCAACCGGGATCTGGTGCTGCGGCCGTACCAGCCGCTGTTCTTCAACCGGGGGACTTCACGATGAGCACGACCAAGAAGCTGCGGCTCGGCCCGCTGCCGAAGACCGAGAGCACCAAGCTGACTTTCGTTTGCCCGACCAGCTTGAAAGTCGACCTCGACCGCTACGCCGCGCTACACGCGCAGGCGTATGGCGAGGCCGTTGATGCGGCGACGCTGATCCCGCATATGCTGGAAGCGTTCATGGCGGGGGATCGAGGATTCAGGAAGGGCACGGCGACCCGCAGCACACCACCGAAGCCGCCATGATTGCACCGCATGCTATTCAACGGCATCCATCGAACGCGCAGCCCAGGCTGCGCGTTCTTCATTCTGGATGCCGCCGAGCCTGTTGGGCTATGATGATGCGACAGGCCCGCCGTTCCTCGGCAATCCAGCACTACACAGTGCGATGCGGCTTTCTCTCCCAACGCTCCTATGTCGCTCCTAGCCGACAACGCCGCTCTTCTTCTAAGCGGCCCCGAAAGGAGCTAACCTACTGTCCCATATACGGTTTCAAGTCCTTCTTGATTTGCGCGAAAGAATTGACACCGGCACTTTTTTGTGTCCGCCGTTTCGGGCAAACACAGAGAACCCGCATGCCAGACACGCCGACCGCCACCGTTTCCTCTGCTTTTTCCTCCGCTTGCGCCGACCTTGCCGCTCCGTCCGGCGCGGGCGGATTCGCCCAGGGCCAGCCCTCGCAGCTGGAATATCTGCGCCAGATCCTGTCCGCCCGCGTCTATGACATTGCGCGTGAAACCGAGCTGGAACCGGCGCGCGGCCTGTCGGCCCGGCTGGGCAACTCGGTGTACCTGAAGCGCGAGGACAACCAGCCGGTGTTCTCGTTCAAGGTGCGCGGCGCCTACAACAAGATGCGCAACACGCCCCAGGCCGCGCTGGACCGGGGCGTGATCACGGCCTCGGCCGGCAACCACGCCCAGGGCGTGGCGATATCCGCCGCCCGGCTGGGCGTGCGCGCCACCATCGTGGTGCCGCAGACCGCGCCGCAGGTGAAGGTGGACGCGGTGCGCGCCCATGGCGGGCCGACGGTGGAGGTGGTGCTGGCCGGCGATTCCTACAGCGACGCCTACGACCACGCGCAGACGCTGGCCCGGCAGCAGGCGCTGACCTTCATCCCGGCCTTCGACGATCCCTTTGTGATCGCCGGGCAGGGCACGGTGGGCATGGAGATCCTGCGCCAGATGCCGTCGGCGCCCGACGTGGTGTTCGTGCCCATCGGCGGCGGCAGCCTGGCGGCCGGCGTGTCCACCTACGTCAAGGCCGTCAATCCGGCGGTGCGCGTGGTCGGCGTGCAGACCGAGGATTCCTGCGCCATGGCGCAGTCGCTGCGGGCGGGCGAACGCGTGAACCTGGCCGAGGTCGGCCTGTTCTCAGACGGCACCGCCGTCAAGCTGGTGGGCGAGGAAACCTTCCGCCTGTGCCGCGAGTACCTGGACGAGGTGATCCTGGTGGACACCGACGCGGTCTGCGCCGCCATCAAAGACGTATTCCTGGAAACGCGCAGCGTGCTGGAGCCGGCCGGCGCGCTGGCGCTGGCGGGCTTGAAGCGCTATGTCGAACGGGAAGGGCTGAGCGGTCGGTCGCTGGTGGCCATCACCTCGGGCGCCAACATGAACTTCGACCGCATGCGCTTCGTGGCCGACCGCGCCGACGTGGGCGAGGCGCGCGAGGCGGCCTTCGCCGTCACGCTGCCGGAAGAGCGCGGCAGCTTCCGCCGCTTCTGCACCGTGATCGGGCAGCGCAACGTCACCGAGTTCAACTATCGCATCGCCGACGAGCGCCGCGCCCACATCTTCGTCGGCGTGCAGATCGCGCGCCGGGGCGAGGCCGCCGACATCACGCGGTCCTTGCAGGACGAAGGCTTCAACGTGCGCGACCTGAGCCACGACGAGCTGTCCAAGCAGCACATCCGCTACATGGTCGGCGGCCGCTCGCCGCTGGCGGCGGGCGAGCGCCTGTTCCGTTTCGAGTTCCCGGAGCGTCCGGGCGCGCTGATGAAATTCCTGTCGGCCATGGCGCCGAACTGGAACATCAGCCTGTTCCACTACCGCAACCAGGGCGTGGATTTCAGCTCGGCCCTGGTCGGCATCCAGGCGCCGCCGGCGGACGCGACGGCGCTGGACGCGTTCCTGGCGCAGCTGGGCTACGCCCATTCCGAGGAAACCGACAACCCGGCTTACCGGCAATTCCTGGCCTGAAAACGGACGGACCGCCATGGCGGCTAGGGGTGGATTTCGTGCGGGCGTATCTGCGGGGCAGCACACTAGGCGCGCGAATCGCCCATGCGCGGCTGCTGGCCGGCGCCGGCGGCATGCGGCTGGCGCCACCAGCGCTGGCCCGCGTGCGGCGCGGCGATGTCGATGCGCTCGCCCATCATCGGCGTGGTGACCTGGATGCCGCGCGGCGCGGCCAGCGCCACCACCTGCTGGAACGGGTCGTCCCAGGCGTGCATGGCCAGGTCGAAGGTGCCGTTGTGGATCGGCAGCAGCCAGCGGCCGCGCAGGTCCTGGTGGGCCTGCACGGTTTCGGTCGGCTGCATGTGCACGTAGGGCCATTGCGGATCGTAGGCGCCGGTTTCCATCAGGGTCAGGTCGAACGGGCCGAAGCGCCGGCCGATCTCGGCGAAGCCGTCGAAATAGCCGCTGTCGCCGCTGAAGAAAATGCGCAGCTCGCCATCCTCGATCACCCAGGACGACCAGAGCGTGCGGTTGCTGTCGCTCAAGCTGCGTCCGGAGAAGTGCTGGGCCGGCGTGGCCGTCAGGCGCAGGCCGTCGATCTCGGCGCCTTGCCACCAGTCGAACTGGCGGATCCGGTCCGCCTGCACGCCCCAGGCGGCCAGGCGGTCGCCCACGCCCAGCGGCGACAGGAAGACCTCGGTCTTGCTCGCCAGCGCCTTGATGGCGCGACGGTCGAGGTGGTCGTAGTGGTCGTGCGACAGGATCACGCCGCGCAGCGGCGGTAGCTCGGCCAGGGAAATCGGCGGGGCATGGAAGCGCTTGGGACCCAGGAACTGTACCGGCGAGGCGCGCTCGCTGAACACCGGATCGGTCAGCCACCAGCCGCCGCGCAGCCGCAGCAGCACCGTCGAATGGCCCAGCCGGTACAGGCTGCGGTCCGGCGCCAGGCGCAGCGCCTCGCGCGTCAACGGCTGCACGGGCACCGGCGCGGGCGGCGTGGTGTTGGCGGGCTTGTTGAAGAAGAAATCCCACATGATGCGGGCGCTGGACGCCGGCGCCTTGGTGGGCTTGGGCGTGTCATTGCGGAAGCGGCCGCCGCTGGCTTGTGGCGAGCTGGCGTAGTTGCCGGTGGCGGCACAGGAAAAGGGATTGCGCATCGAGACCATCAACTCCGTGTACAGGGCGGGCCGGCGCGTTCGACGGCGGGCGGACCACCCCTCATGATCTGAAGCTTACGGGCTGGCTGGGGAACGATCCATGCTTTAAAGTCGTTATTTCTTTGTTAATCGTACGGAATTCGCCGTGGATCCTCTGTCAGACGTGCTGTCGCTGCTGAAACCGCAAAGCCAGCTTTACGCCGGCTTCGATGCGGCGGGACTATGGTCCTTCGCCTTTCCCGCCCATGAGGGCATCAAGTTCGCCGCCGCCCTGCGCGGATCGTGCTGGGGCCGGGTGGCGGGGCAGGACGAGCCGATCCGTTTCGACGAGGGCGACTGCTTCCTGGTGAACCGGGGATGCAGCTTCGTGATGGCGTCGGACCTGGCGCTCGCGCCGGACGACCCCTCCCATCTCATGGAAGCCGTGGTGCGCGACGGCATCGCGGTCCACAACGGCGGCGGCGAGCAGTTCCTGGTCAGCGGCAAGGTCGGCTTCGACAGCCATCACGCGGCGCTGCTGTTCGATGCCTTGCCGCCCATCATCAAGGTGCCGGGGGCCTCGCCACAGGCCGCGGTGCTGCGCTGGGCGCTGGAGCAGCTGGCCTCGGAGTTGCGCAGTCCGGGCCCCGGCGGCGCGCTGGTATCGACCCACCTGGTCCACCTGATGCTGGTGCAGATCCTGCGCATCCACCTGGGCACGCTGTCGTGCAGCGCGCCGGCGGGCTGGCTGTCGGCGCTGGCGGACCCCCGGATCGGCGCGGCGCTGGGCGCCATCCACGCCGAGCCGGGACGCGGCTGGACGCTGGAGGCGCTGGCCCGCGTCGCCGGCGCGTCGCGCACGGTCTTCGCGCAGCGCTTCAAGGCGCTGGCGGGGACCACGGTGATGAACTACCTGACGCGCTGGCGCATGCACATGGCCGCGGAACGGCTGCGCAGCGGCAACGAGAGCATTTCCGCCATCGCGTTCTCGCTGGGCTATGAATCCGAAAGCGCCTTCAGCACGGCGTTCAAGCGCGCCATGCAGTGCGCGCCGTCGCAGTACCGGCGCGGCGGCGAGGCGTTGCAGCAGGCGGCCTGATGGCCGGCCCGGCGGTGGCGGGCATATGTATTGCATATTAAATAATTCAATAAGCAATGATTTCAATTTGAACGTACAATCGGATCAAGCGCCGCGGCTGCCTGCCCGTGGGCCCAGCCCGGAGCCTTGATCCATGCACGACACCGAACAGAACCACCTGGCCTTCACCACGTCGATCCAGCCCGCCCGGCGCGCCTGGGTGCAGGCGGCGACCACGGTGCTGTCGGCCAGCGGGCTGTCGATGTCGCTGGGCAGCGCCGTCATCCTGCTGTACCGGGGCGAGGGCGATGCGCAGCAGAAGACGCTGGCGGCGCAGGTCGGCATCAATCCGGCCGCGATGGTGCGGGTGCTGGACCAGGGCGAGGAAGCCGGGCTGCTGATCCGCCAGGATGTGCCCGATGACCGTCGCAGCAAGACCGTGGCGCTGCTGCCCGCCGGCAAGGCGCTGGCGCGCAAGCTGGAAAAATCGCTGGCGGCGCTGCGCGATGAACTGCTGGCGGATCTGACGCCGGCCGAGATCGCCGCCGCGACCAAGGCGCTGCGTGCCTTCGAGGCGCGGGCGCAGGCCTATGTGGCGGGCCGGGACGACTCATGAACCGCTGGGGCCCGTCGCAGTGGCTGTTCTCGTTCAAGCTGTACCTGTCCGCGATGCTGGCCTACGCGCTGTCCGTGCACCTGGCCCTGCCGCAGAGCTATTGGGCGGTGGTGACCTGCTGCTCGGTCATGAATCCGCTGTCCGGCGCCATCCGCTCCAAATCCCTCTATCGCGGGCTGGGCACCTTCTGCGCCGGCGTCGCGGCCCTGTTGCTGGCCTCGGCCTTCGCCGACGCGCCGCTGCTCATCATCATCGGGTCGGGGCTGCTGGCGGTGGCGGCGTTCGGCCTGGCCTTGCTGGACCGCACTCCGCGCATGTATGCCTTCCAGCTGTTCGGCGTGACGCTGCTGCTGGTGGCGGTGTCGGGCGTGGATCATCCCGAGCTGATGTTCGACACCGCCGTGGCGCGCATCTGCGAGATCGGCGTGGGCTTGTTCAGCTGCACGGTGGTGGACAGCATCCTGGCGCCGCGCTCCCTGGCGCCGGCCATGCGCGGCCGCCTGAATGGCTGGCTGGTCGACATGGAAACCTGGATGGACGACGCGCTGCTCGGCTGGCGCGGCGACGCGGCATCGCGCAAGGATCGGCACCGCATCATCGCCGACCTGACGGCGATGTCGGCGCTGGCGGGGCAACTGAGTTACGACCCGGTGGTGGGC
>NZ_JAGTJY010000700.1:0-222 GCF_018195695.1 Achromobacter sp. Marseille-Q0513
GGTCGATGCCGCTCGACTGCTCTTCCGACGCCGCCGAGATCTCGCCCATGATGTCCGTCACGCGCTTCACCGACGCCACGATCTCCTGCATCGTCGCGCCCGCGCGCTCCACCTGCTGCGAACCGGCGCCGACCTTGTTGACCGAGTCTTCGATCAGGCCCTTGATCTCCTTGGCGGCCTGGGCGCTGCGCTGCGCCAGCGAGCGCACTTCGCCCGCCACCA
>NZ_JAGTJY010000701.1:0-221 GCF_018195695.1 Achromobacter sp. Marseille-Q0513
CCGATCGTCAAGGGTTCGGCCAAGCTGGCGCTGGAAGGCGACAAGGGCGAGCTGGGCGAGCAGGCCATCCTGGCCCTGGCCCAAGCCCTGGACACCTACATCCCGACGCCTGAGCGTGCCGTTGACGGCGCGTTCCTGATGCCGGTGGAAGACGTGTTCTCGATCTCGGGTCGCGGCACCGTGGTGACCGGCCGTATCGAACGCGGCATCATCAAGGTCGG
>NZ_JAGTJY010000702.1:0-216 GCF_018195695.1 Achromobacter sp. Marseille-Q0513
GCTCGGGCAGCTCGGCCTCGGGCGCGAAGATGCGCCGCGCGCTGGAGCTGGTGCGTCAGGCGGATCCGGACCTGGAGATCGACGGCGAGATGCATGGCGACTGCGCGCTGGACGGGGCGCTGCGGATGCGCCTCCTGCCTTCGTCCACGCTCAAGGGCGATGCCAACCTGCTGGTGTGCCCGAACGTGGACTCGGGCAACATCGCCTACAACCTGC
>NZ_JAGTJY010000703.1:0-216 GCF_018195695.1 Achromobacter sp. Marseille-Q0513
GCTCGGGCAGCTCGGCCTCGGGCGCGAAGATGCGCCGCGCGCTGGAGCTGGTGCGCCAGATGGAGCCGGACCTGGAGATCGACGGCGAGATGCACGGCGACTGCGCGCTGGACGAGGCGCTGCGCCTGCGCATCCTGCCTTCGTCCACGCTCAAGGGCGAGGCCAACCTGCTGGTGTGCCCGAACGTGGACTCGGGCAACATCGCCTACAACCTGC
>NZ_JAGTJY010000704.1:0-212 GCF_018195695.1 Achromobacter sp. Marseille-Q0513
AACCGCTGACCTCTTGCATGCCATGCAAGCGCTCTCCCAGCTGAGCTATACCCCCCAGAATCCCAGGTGTCTCAACCTTCAGACAACAAGGGCTTACACCCTATAAAAGCAAAAAGCCCCGGATCGGAGCTCTTGAGAATGACCCTGAGCGAGAGCTTTTGGCGGAGCGGACGGGGCTCGAACCCGCGACCCCCGGCGTGACAGGCCGGTAT
>NZ_JAGTJY010000705.1:0-211 GCF_018195695.1 Achromobacter sp. Marseille-Q0513
TTCAGGCCCGCGCCCTCCACGCGCAGCTTGCCGCCCGCCACATCAAAGCCGATGCCGCCGTCCGGCCCCACCATGGGCTTGCCGGTCGTGAGCGTGGCGCGGTCCGCGTTCAAAAAGCCGCAGCCGTTGCAGGTGATGCCCGCCGGGTTGGCAACGATGATGTTGGCGCGGTTGCCGGCCACTTCCATCGTGCCCATCAGCTGCGAGGGGT
>NZ_JAGTJY010000706.1:0-210 GCF_018195695.1 Achromobacter sp. Marseille-Q0513
CCAGCATCGGCGTGGGCTTCAACGTGGGCAGCGCGAACACGGGCGTCACGCTGGAGCTGGGCGTCTCGGCCAGCCGGGGCAAGGCCGACGGCAAGGACGAAAGCTGGACCAACAGCCACGTCACCGCCGGCAACGTGCTCGCGATTCAGTCGGGCGGCGACACCACCTTCAAGGGCGCCTCAGGCAAGGCCGAGCAGATCATCGCGTCGG
>NZ_JAGTJY010000707.1:0-205 GCF_018195695.1 Achromobacter sp. Marseille-Q0513
GCGGATTACCTGATTCCGAAGCCGTTCGACCCGCGCCTGATCGTGCGGATCGCGCCGGCGGTGGCCAAGGCGGCGATGGAAGGCGGGGTGGCGACGCGTCCGCTGGCGGACCTGGAAGCGTACGAGGAACAGCTGCAGCAGTTCGTGTACCACTCGGGCGCCTTCATGAAGCCGCTGTTCTCGGCGGCCAAGCGCATCGTGCGCG
>NZ_JAGTJY010000708.1:0-202 GCF_018195695.1 Achromobacter sp. Marseille-Q0513
TTGGCCTTGTTCTTGACGTCCTCCGTCACCAGCGTGCCGGTGCTCAGCTTGTTCAACCCGTCGGCCACCGCCTTGTCGCTGCTGGCGATGACGCTGCCGATCAACGCGGTGTTGTTCTTCACGTCGATCAAGAAACCGCCATCACCCGCCCACAGGCCGGTCTGCTCGGTCACCGACTTGAAGTCGCTCTTCATCTGGCCTT
>NZ_JAGTJY010000709.1:0-201 GCF_018195695.1 Achromobacter sp. Marseille-Q0513
CACTGACCTGGCTGGTGCCGGTGAAGATCACGCCGTTCTGGTTCACCACCAGCACCGTGCCGTCGGCCTTGATCGAACCGTGGATCTCGCTGGGTTTGGCGGACGCGCCCACCACGCGGTTTAGCACCGCGTCGGAAGCGTTCTGCTTGAATTGCAGCGTGGTGTCGCGGCCGACGTTGAACGTCTCCCAGTTGAGGATGG
>NZ_JAGTJY010000070.1:0-27468 GCF_018195695.1 Achromobacter sp. Marseille-Q0513
CGCCCGGCGCGGAAACGGCCGACGAAGGCCCCGCCGCCCTCACTCCCAGCGGCGCCCTCAAGCCCGAAGTCCGGCAGTTCCTGGAAGGCCTGTCGGCCGAGCGCAAGCTGCCGCTGGCGCCCATGGTCGCCGCGCTGGAAGGCGCGCGCTACAACGCCACCGTGGCGCGCCTGATCGCGCCGGCGCCGCCCGGAAAGAAGATCTGGCGCAGCTGGCTGACCTACCGCGCGCGCTTCGTCGAGCCCAAGCGCATCGGCTGGGGCGTGGAGTTCTACAACGAGCACCGCGACCAGTTGAACCAGGCCGCGCAGCGCTTCGGCGTGCCGGCCCCCATCATCGCCTCCATCATCGGCGTCGAAACGCTGTATGGACGCAATATGGGCAATTTCCGCGTACTGGACGCGCTGACCACGCTAGCCTTCGACTATCCCGATCCGGACAAGCCCGAACGCGCCGCCATGTTCCGAGGCCAGCTCGGGGATTTCCTGACGCTGGTGATGCAGGGCAAGCTCGACCTGGAAACCCGCGGCTCCTACGCTGGCGCCATCGGCATGCCGCAGTTCATGCCGGGCAGCATCATGCGCTACGCCGTCGACGGCGACGACAGCGGCCATATCGACCTGACCAACAGCACCAAGGACGCCATCCTGTCCGTGGGCAGCTTCCTGGCCCAGCACGGCTGGCAGCGCGGCGTGCCCGTGTTCGCGCCGGTGACCCTGCCCGCGGACCCGTCCGCCCTGGTCGACGGCGGCCTGGTGCCCAAGCAAAGCTGGAACACGATCAGCGCCGCCGGCGGCCGCCTGCAGCCCGGCGCCTCCGCCGTTGGCTGGAGCGCCCATCCCCTGGGCATCGTAGATCTGGTCGAAGAGGCGCGCGGCACGGCCCAGTACCGCGTCGGCACGCCCAACTTCTTCGCGCTGACGCACTACAACCGCAGCTACTTCTACGCCACCGCCGTGGCCGACCTGGCCGCCGAAATCGAAGCCCGCGCCAACCGCTGAACGCGACCGGCAAACCGCCCCTCAACCAGCGACTGTTTCAATCCAGGCCGCACGGAGCCGGCTTTGCCGGTCCGTCGCGGCGCCCCCTCGAGGGGGAAGCGCCGAAGGCGCTTCGGGGGTGAGCCTAATTAAACACACCCGTGGACAGGTAGCGGTCGCCCCGGTCGCAGACGATGAAGACGATGGTCGCATCGTTCACCCTTTCGGCCACGCGCAGCGCGGCGACCAGGGCGCCAGCCGACGAAATCCCGGCGAAGATGCCCTCTTCCGCCGCCAGCCGGCGCGCCATCTTCTCGGCATCGGCCTGCACGATGGATTCGTAGGCGTCCACGCGGCTGCGGTCGAAGATCTTGGGCAGGTAGGCTTCGGGCCATTTGCGGATGCCGGGAATCTGCGAGCCTTCGGCCGGCTGCGCGCCCACCACCTGGATCGCGGCGTTGCGCGACTTCAGATAGGTGGAAACCCCCATGATGGTGCCGGTGGTACCCATCGCGCTGACGAAGTGCGTGACGCGGCCTTCGGTCTGGTTCCAGATTTCCGGGCCGGTGCTTTCGATGTGCGCGCGCGGATTGTCCGGATTGGCGAACTGGTCCAGCACCACGCCGCGGCCATCGGCCTGCATCTCGGTGGCCAGATCCCGGGCGTACTCCATGCCGCCCTTGTCGGCCGGCGTGAGGATCAGCTCGGCGCCATAGGCGGCCATGGCCGCGCGGCGCTCGACGGACAGGTTGTCGGGCATGATCAGGATCATGCGGTAGCCGCGCATGGCGGCGGCCATCGCCAGGGCGATGCCAGTATTGCCGCTGGTGGCCTCGATCAGGGTATCGCCGGGCTTGATGTCGCCGCGCGCCTCGGCATGGGCGATCATGGACAGCGCCGGCCGGTCCTTGACCGACCCGGCGGGGTTGTTGCCCTCAAGCTTGGCCAGAATGACATTGCCGCGCGCCGCGCCCGCAGCTCCGGGAATACGCTGCAGACGCACGAGCGGCGTATTGCCGACGGTCTGCTCGATGGTGGGGTAGTTCGTAGTCATGGAGCCGATCATAACCCCGGCGCGCGCGCGCCGGCCGCAAAAGCCGCGCCGGCGCCAGGGGCACGCCCGCCGTCCTTCACGCCCGGGAACGTGAAGGACGGCTATGGCTTACTGCCTGGCCTTCGCGGCGGATCCGCCCTTGGCGGGCTGGGCCGCGCCAGCCGGGGCGCCGCCCTTGCCCGCCGACGTGGCGGCGCCTTGCGCGGCATTCTGCGCTGCGCCATCGGCGCCGCCCACCGTCAGTCCGGCTGCCTGCAGCGCCTTGGCCTTCTTCGGGCCGATGCCGCGCACGCGCTCGGCCAGATCGTCCAGCGATTCGAAGGCGCCGGCGCGTTCGCGCTCCTGCACGATGGTCCGCGCCGTGCTGGGGCCGATCCCGCTGACCGACTCCAGCTGCTGCGCGGTGGCGCTGTTGACGTCGACGGCCGAGGCCGTGGCGGCCGCCAGCGCCATGCCCGCTGCCGCCAGCAGACGCCACATGGATCCAGCCATGACCCGGCTCAGGCTGCGGGGACGGCGCCATGGCGTGCGCCAAGGCCAGCCTGGCAGGGACATCGCGCCCGGACGCGGCGCCTTCGCCAGCCGGGAATCAGGAAGATGCGGCGCGGCGTCGGCCTGGTTGCCGGACGGCGGGCGCGGCGCCGGACGCCGGCCGGACGCCTGCAACAGGATGGAGGGAATGGCGGCCAGCCGGGACGAGATGGCGGATGGAACAGCGTATGCACGCATGCGGATCTCCTGAAAGGAAGCGGACGCGACGGTTGTCGCGCCACCCCCAAATCATGGCGATCGCCGACGGCCGGCGGCGCGGCGGTGAACGGAAACATCCACGTCGGCAAGTACGCGTACCGGGAATGCGCCAGCCGCCCATGAAAAAGCCGCCGGCATGACCAGGCATGGCGGCGGCTTGTTCCGGCCCGGCCAGGCCGGCGTCCGGCAGCGGCTTACTTGCGGGCGCGCCAGTAGCGCACGTACTCGGCCACGCCCGTCTGCACGTCGCGCATCGGCGCGGTGAAGCCGGCGGCGCGCAGGCGCGACACGTCCGCCTGGGTATAGCTCTGGTAGCGTCCCTTCAGGTCGTCCGGGAACGGGATATAGCGGATCAGGTCCAGCTCCACCAGCTGCGCCAGCGACAGCTCGGCCTCGCCGCGCTCGGCCCGCAGCGTGTTGACCACGGCGCAGGCGACGTCGTTGAACGGCTGCGCGCGGCCCGTGCCGCAATTGAAGATGCCCGAGGTGCCCGGGTTATCCAGGAAGTGCAGGTTCACGGCCACCACGTCCTCCACCGAAATGAAGTCGCGGCTCTGGCCGCCGTCCACATAGCCGTCCCAGCCCGCGAACAGGCGCACGTGGCCATGTTCCAGGAACTGGTTCATGTTGTGGAAGGCGACCGAGGCCATGCGCCCCTTGTGCTGTTCATGGGGACCGTAGACATTGAAGTAGCGCAGGCCCACGACCTGGGCCTTGAGCGTGTCCATGCGGGTGCGCAGCACCTGGTCGAACAGCAGCTTGGAATAGCCGTAGACGTTCAGCGGACCTTCGTTGGCGGGATCTTCGACATACACCGACGAACCGCCATACACCGCCGCCGAGGACGCGTAGATGAACGGGATCGCGCGCGCCTGGCAGAACTCGAACAGCTCCAGCGTGACGCGGTAGTTGTTGTCGAGCATGTAGCGGCCGTTGCGCTCGGTGGTGTCCGAGCAGGCGCCCTGGTGCAGAACCGCGCGGACGTGCGACAGGCTGCCGTCCAGCACGCGGCGGCGGAATTCGTCCTTGTCCATGTAGTCCGCGATCTTGCAGTCCACCAGATTGACGAACTTGTCGCCTTCGGTCAGGTCGTCGACCGCCAGGATGTCGGTGATGCCTCGGCGGTTCAGGCCGCGCACCAGGTTGCTGCCGATGAAGCCAGCGGCTCCGGTAACGATGATCATGCTGTTTCTCCTGCCAATTCCGCGGCGGTGACGACGGAGGTGCCGAGCTTGCCCACGGCGATGCCGCCGGCCTTGTTGGCCCAGGCCATGGCCTGGGCCCAGGGCAGGCCCACGGCGCGCGTGACGGCCAGCGTCGCCAGCACGGTGTCGCCCGCGCCGGACACGTCGAACACCTCATGCGCCTGGGCGTCGATATGGTCGCGGCCGGCGTCGGTGAACAAGGTCATGCCCTGCTCGGAACGGGTCACGAGCAAGGCTTCCAGATCCAGGTCGGCGCGCAGCTGCTGCGCCCGGCCGGTCAGTTCGGATTCGGAATTCCAGCGGCCCACGGCCTGCTGCATTTCCGAGCGGTTGGGCGTCACCAGCGTGGCGCCGCGATAACGCGAATAATCGTCGCCCTTGGGATCCACCAGTACGGGAATGCCCGCCGCGCGCGCCTGGATCAGCAGCGGCTCGACGCGCGTCAGCACGCCCTTGGCATAGTCCGACAGCACCACCACATCGTGGTTGGGCAGGTGGCGGGCAAAGGCGGCATCGATGCCGTCAAGCGCGGCTGTTTCCGGATGCTGCTCGAAATCGACCCGCAGCAACTGCTGCTGGCGGCCGAGCACGCGCATCTTCAACGTGGTGTGCAGCGAGGGATCAACGATCAGCTCGCCTTCGATGCCGGCCTCTCGCGCCAGCTTGCGCACGCTGGCGCCGGCCTCGTCCTCGCCCAGCACGCCGATCAGCGTGACATGTCCGCCCAGGGCCGCGACGTTGCGTGCCACGTTGGCCGCGCCGCCGAGCCGGTCTTCACGGCGTGCCACGCGCACCACCGGCACCGGCGCCTCGGGCGAGATGCGTTCCACTTCGCCGAACCAGTAGCGGTCCAGCATCACATCGCCAACCACGAGCACACGGCTGCGCGCGATGGTTTCGGCGGGAAATGAGCTCATTCAAGTTCCTCGAGACGGCGCGGCGCGTAGGTTTCCCACGCGTTGCAGCCGGGGCATTGCCAATAGAAACGACGCGCCTGGAAACCGCAGCTGCGGCAGGCATAGCGGTCCAGCCGCTGCGTATGCTTGTGGATGAGGCTGCGCAGCAGGGTCAGGTCCGCGCCCTGCACGGGGCCGTCTTCGGCCGCGCCTTCGCCGTTGGCCAGCTCGGCCTCCAGCAGGCGGTCCAGGCCCAGCAGCGAGGGATGATGACGCAACGCGCCACGGGCGAACGCCCAGGCGGGCGAGGCGCCTTGCTGCACGCGCAGTTCACGGAAGATCACGTTGAACAGATCCAGCGAGGCGTGCCGCGCGTACTGGCGCTGCAGCAGGTCCAGCCCGGCCGCTTCCTGGCCGGCCGCGCGGTAGTTGGCCAGCACCTGTTCGGCCACCAGCCCGGCATACTCGGGCGCGTCGGTCATCACGGATTCGAGATACAGGCGCTCGCGCTTGGGATCCTGTTCCAGCAAGGCCACGCGAGCGTGCAGCATGGCCGTGCGCACCGTCGTGCCCTTGCTCGTGACGGCCGTGTCGCCGATCGTCAGCGCATGGTCGGCGGCCTCGAGCGCGACATGCGCCGCGTCCAGGTCGGCCGGCTTGGCCTGCAGCGCGGTCTGCGCCTGTTCGCAGTAGTAATGGACGATCTGCGGCACGGGTTCGTCAACCAGCCCGTGCAGGGTCTTGACGGCCTCGATCGCGCGCGGCCAATCGTGTTCCGACTCGTAGATGCGGATCAGCGAGCGCAGCGCCGGCAAGGCGTAGCGGGTGTCCTTGAGCTGCTCGAAACCGCTTTCGGCGCGATCGAGCATGCCGGCCTTCAGGAAGTCCTGGGCCAGTTCGTGCTGCGCGTGCTCGCGCTCGGCGGACGGCAGATCGGATCGGTTCAGGAGGCTCTGGTGCACACGGATGGCGCGCTCCATCTCGCCGCGGCGCCGGAACAGGCTGCCCAGCGCGAAGTGCAATTCGGTCGTCTCGGGATCGAGCTTGGCGACCTCGACGAAGGCGTCGATGGCGCGGTCCGGCTGCTCATTGAGCAGGAAGTTCAGCCCGCGAAAATAGGAATCCGGCAGGCTGCGGGTTTCACGCAGCATTTGCCGGATGTCGAAACGCGCGGCCAGCCAGCCGAGCGCGAACAGCACCGGCACGAAAATCAACCACCAAGGTTCAAAATCCACTGTACGGGCTCTTGAAGAAATTCAGTTATTCGTGGACGCCATCCGCCCACCCATCACATGCAACGCTTCGCGGGCGAGCCGGCTCCGCTACAGCGGCGACATGGGCGCCACGGCTTCCGGCGGCACGGACGGCGTCGTGCCATTCACGGCGGCCTGCACGCGGTCGAGCTCGCGGCGCAGGCGCATGGCCTCGCGGCGGCGGCGCATGGCGGCCGGCACGGTCAGCAGCAGGCCGAACAGCGCGCCCAGCACGAACACCACCAGCATGACGACGATCAGCGGCACGTCCTGGACCACGTAATCGGCATAGAACCGGACTTCCACGGGATTGGTGTTCTTCAGCGCGAACATCAAAACCGCGACGAACACGAGCAATCGCAGGGCCCAGACAAGGTAGCGCATGGCGCATGCTCCAGAAAAATCGAGGCGTCAATTGTAAGCGACAAGCGCGCCTTGCCGCGGACTTGATGCGGCGCCCAAAAAAACAAAGCCCCTTGATCGCTCAAGGGGCTTTGCTCGGGGTCAGATCCGCCACGAAGGCAGCCTGGTCCTGCCGGCCATCAGTGCATGGCGTGCAGACCCGCCAGAGACGGCATCGGTTCGCTCGATCCGGAAGATTGAGCGTCCTCTTCGTTGCCGCCGACCAGGTCCACCCGCTCGCGCAATTCCTTGCCCGCCTTGAAATGCGGCACCTGCTTGCCAGGCACCAGCACCTGTTCGCCGGACTTCGGGTTGCGCCCGATGCGGGGAGACCGCTGGGACAACGAGAAGCTGCCAAAACCGCGGATCTCGATGCGCTGGCCCGAGGCCAGGGCCTGGGTCATCGCATCGAGCACGGTCTTGACCGCGTAGTCGGTGTCCCGGGCGGCCAGCTGAGGATAGCGGGCCGCCAGGGCGGCGATCAGCTCCGACTTGGTCACGTATTAACCGTCGTTGCGCTGTTGGTCCAGCTTGGCCTTGAGCAGCGCGCCGAGGTTGGTGGTGCCCGACGAGGCGCTGGCTTCCGACATGCGCTGGATCGTTTCGGCGGTCTCGGCGTTGTCACGGGCCTTGATCGACAGCTGGATCGAACGCGTCTTGCGGTCGATGTTGACGATCATGGCTTCGATGTTCTCGCCGGCCTTCAGGACGGTGGTGGCATCTTCGACGCGGCCCGAGGAGATCTCGGAAGCGCGCAGGTAGCCTTCGACGTCCACGGACAGCGTGATCACGGCGCCCTTGGCTTCGACCGACTTGATGGTGCCCGGAACCACGGCGCCCTTGTCGTAGGTGGCGACGAAGTTGTTGAAGGGGTCGCCTTCCAGCTGCTTGATGCCCAGCGAGATGCGTTCCTTGTCGGTATCGATGCCCAGAACCACGGCTTCGATCTCGTCGCCCTTCTTGAAGTTGCGCACGGCTTCTTCGCCGGTTTCCGTCCACGACAGGTCGGACAGGTGAACCAGGCCGTCGATGCCGCCGGGCAGGCCGACGAACACGCCGAAGTCGGTGATCGACTTGATGGCGCCGCGGACCTTGTCACCACGCTTGAAGTTGGTGGCGAACTCTTCCCACGGGTTCTGGCGGCACTGCTTCATGCCCAGCGAGATGCGGCGACGGTCTTCGTCGATCTCCAGGACCATGACTTCGACTTCTTCGCCCAGGGTCACGACCTTGCGCGGATCGACGTTCTTGTTGGTCCAGTCCATTTCGGAGACGTGCACCAGGCCTTCGATGCCGGCTTCGACTTCAACGAACGCGCCGTAGTCGGTCAGGTTCGTGACCTTGCCGAACAGGCGGGTGCCCTGCGGGTAGCGGCGAGCCAGGCCCACCCACGGATCTTCGCCCAGCTGCTTGACGCCCAGCGAGACGCGGCTCTTTTCCTGGTCGAACTTGAGGACCTTGGCTTCGACTTCCTGACCCACTTGCAGGACTTCGGACGGGTGACGGACACGGCGCCAGGCCATGTCGGTGATGTGCAGCAGGCCGTCGATGCCGCCCAGGTCCACGAACGCGCCGTAGTCGGTGATGTTCTTGACCACGCCCTTGACCACAGCACCTTCGTGCAGGGTTTCGAGCAGCTTCTGGCGCTCTTCGCCCATGCTGGCTTCCAGCACCTGGCGACGCGACAGCACGACGTTGTTGCGCTTGCGGTCGAGCTTGATGACCTTGAATTCGAGGGTCTTGCCTTCGTACGGGGTGGTGTCCTTGACCGGACGCAGGTCCACCAGCGAACCCGGCAGGAACGCGCGGATGCCGTTGGTCATGACGGTCAGGCCGCCCTTCACCTTGCCGGTGATGGTGCCGGTGACCAGCTCGCCGTTTTCCAGGGCCTTTTCCAGTTGCAGCCAGGCCGACAGGCGCTTGGCGCGGTCACGCGACAGGATCGTGTCGCCGTAGCCGTTTTCCAGCGAATCGATCGCCACCGAGACGAAATCGCCGGGTTGCACTTCGAGCTCGCCCTGGTCGTTCAGGAACTCTTCCAGGGGGATCAGCGCTTCGGACTTCAGGCCGGCGTTGACGACGACGAAGTTGTGGTCGACGCGCACGACTTCGGCGCTGATGACCTCGCCGGACTTCATGTCCTGGCTCTTGAGGCTTTGTGCGAAAAGGTCGGCGAAGCTTTCGCCGCCGGTGGCGGTAGTGGAAACGGAAGACATGGGGTTGAAATCCATTAGGCCGAAATGGCCGTTAAGAACACACCACAGCGGATTGCCCGCCGCAGTGGAGTCAAAGTACCTGCTTGCCCGCCTGGTCTTCGGGTTCCCTGAGGGTATGTCCCGCGAAGAAGGCCGGCCCGTCAGCAGGGCCAAGAAAAACGGGCTCGAAAAGCCTGAATGAGCAAAAGCTCGCGTCAGGCGTTTCCGGATTCCCGCCAGAAATCCAGGATGGCTTGCACGGTTTCCGTGATCGTCAGATTCGACGAATCCAGCACCCGGGCATCCTTCGCGGGAGCGAGCGGCGCGGCCGCGCGCTGGGTATCGCGCGCATCCCGCTCGCGCATATCCCGCAAGAGGTCGTCAAGATTAGCAGAAATTCCCTTTTCGATCAACTGCTTACGCCGCCTCTCCGCCCGCGCGACCACGTCGGCCACCAGGAATACCTTGAGGGACGCATCAGGGAACACCACCGTGCCCATGTCGCGCCCGTCGGCCACCAGGCCCGGCAGCACGCGGAAGGCCCGCTGACGCTCCAGCAGCGCCTGGCGCACGCCGGGAAAGGCCGCCACGCGGGAAGCGAAGTTGCCCACCTCTTCACGGCGTATCTCGTGGCCGACGTCGCCGCCTTCCAGATAGACGTGCGGCCCGTCGAAGCGCACATCCAGCGTCTCGGCGACCCGGGCCACTGCCGGCTCGTCCTCGGCGGCCACGCCCTGACGCATGGCGGCCAGGGCCGTCAGGCGGTAGAGCGCGCCGCTGTCCAGCACATCCCAGCCCAGCGCCTTGGCGACGCGGTGCGCCACAGTGCCCTTGCCGGAGGCGGTCGGCCCGTCGATGGTGATGATGGGCGCGGCAACAACAGGATTTGCGGAGGTAGCGGTCATGAATCGCAGAATAAGGCTCAGGCCGAAACCAGGCCTGCGTATACGTCAAAGTAACCCGGGAACGTCTTGCTGACGCAGCCCGGATCGAGAATGCGCACGGCGGCCGGGCCGAAAGCGGCCAGGGAGAAGCACATGGCCATGCGATGGTCGTCCCAGGTGCCGATGTGCGCGTCGCGCCAGCCGCCCTGGGCGGGCGGCGTCACGCGCAGCCAATCCGGCCCCGATTCCACGGTCGCGCCGAGCTTCTCCAGCTCGGTCTGCATGGCGTGGATGCGGTCGGTTTCCTTCACGCGCCAGCTGCCGATGTTGCGCAGCCGGCACGGACCGTCGGCATACAGGGCCAGCGCGGCCGCGGTCATGGCCGCGTCGGGGATCAGGTTGAAATCGGTGTCGAAGGCCTTGAGCCGCTCGCCGTCGGCGACGTTCAGGCCGCTGACCTCGATCCAGTCCGGACCGTAACTGACCGCGGCGCCCATGTCCGCCAGGGTCTGGGCGAAGCCCACATCGCCCTGGATGCTGTCGGCGCCCACGCCGTTGACCCGCAGCGGACCGCCGCCGATCGCGCCCAGCGCCAGGAAGTACGACGCCGTGGACGCATCGCCCTCGACCGCGATGCGGCCCGGGCTGCGGTAGGCGGCGCCGCCTTCGATCACGAAGCGGCTCCAGCCGTCGCGGCGCACGGTGACGCCGAAGCGCGCCATCAGGTTCAGCGTGATCTCGATATAGGGCTTGGAAATCAGCTCGCCGACGACTTCGATCGTCATCGGCTTGCCGCTGCGGCCGGCCTCGATCGGGGCGGCCAGCAGCAAGGCGGTCAGGAACTGGCTGGACACCGAGCCCTGCACCCTCGTGACGGCGCCGGCGATGATCTCGCCGCGGCCGATATGCAGCGGCGGATAGCCCGGCTGTCCCAGGTAGCCGACGCGGGCGCCCAAGGCATTGAGGGCGTCGCCCAGATCGCCGATCGGACGCTCGTGCATGCGCGGCACGCCGGACAGCTTGTAGTCGCCCCCCATCAGGGCCAGCGCGGCGGTGAGCGGACGGATCGCGGTGCCGGCGTTGCCCATGAACAGCTCGGCGCTTTCGACCGGAAAGCACCGCACGCCCTCGACGGTGACCCGGCCCGCGTCCAGTTCGGACACGCTCACGCCCAGCTGCCGCAAGGCGGTCAGCATGACGCGGGTGTCGTCCGAATCCAGCAGGCCTGTGATTTCGGTGCGCCCCTCGGCCAGCGCCGCCAGCAGCAGCACGCGGTTGGAAATGCTCTTCGAACCCGGCAGGGACATCTCGCCCCGGGCGCGCCGCACGCGCGGCAGATCAAGATAAGGCAAAGCGCCCATTCAGCTACTCCTTGCGCCAGTTGCGGCGCGCCTGCGCCGCCGTTTCCAGCAATGCCTGCAGGCCGGCGCCATCGCCGTCCGCGATCGCGCGCTCGGCGCGGTCCAGCACGGCGCGCACCTCGCCCAGTTCCGTCAGCATGGCATCGCGGTTGGACAGGAAGATGTCCCGCCACATTTCCGGCGAGCCGGCCGCGATGCGCGTGAAATCCCGAAAACCGCTGCCCGCCAGCTCCAGCCGGCGACGGGCGTCGGCGGCCGTGGCCACCTGTTCCATGTAGACGGCGGACAGCAGGTGCGGCAGATGGCTGACCGAGGCGAACACGCGGTCATGCGCCTGCGCATCCATGTCGACCACCGTCGCGCCGCAAGCCTGCCAGGCCGCGCGCACGCGCGCCACGTCCGCCGCCGCGTTCTCGGGCAGAGGCGTGAGCACCACATTGCGCCCGCGGTACAGGTCGGCGTCGGCCGCCTCGGGTCCGGTGCGTTCCGCGCCGGCGATCGGATGTCCGGGCACGAACTGCGCGCAACGCTCGCCCAAGGCGGCGCGCGCCACGTCGACCACCTCGGCCTTGGTGCTGCCGGCGTCCGTCAAGATCGCGCGCGGCGCAAGCGTGGGCAGCATCCGAACCAGCAGGTCGCGCAGGCCGCCCACGGGCGTGGCGAGCAGGATCAGGTCCGCCCGGGTCGCGGCGTCCTCGGCGTTGACGGCCTCGTCGATCAGGCCCAGTTCCACGGCGCGCGCCAGCGATTGCGCATTGCGCCCCACCCCCAGCACTTTGCCGACCTTGCCGGCGCGGCGCAGCGCGGCGGCGAACGAACCGCCGATCAAGCCCACGCCCACCACGGCCAGAACAGGAATCAGGGGGCCAGCGGCCCCCTGATCGGCGGAAGCGGAAACACCGTTCATGCGGCCAGGATCGCGCTCAGCGCCTCGATGAAACGGGCGTTTTCCTGCGGCAGTCCGATGGACACACGCAGCCATTCCGGCAGGCCGTCGCCAGCGACCGGACGCACGATCACGCCGCGCTTGAGCAATTCCAGGTTGATGCGGGGCGCATCGCCCACATGCACCAGCACGAAGTTGCCGTAGCTGGGCACGAAGCGCAGCTTGAGCGCATCGAAGGCCTGGCACAGCTGGGCCTTGCCCGCCTTGTTGGTGGCATAGGCCTCTTCCAGGTAGGCGCTGTCGGCCAGCGCGGCGATGGCGGCGGCCTGGGCCAGCGTATTGACGTTGAACGGCTGGCGCACGCGATTCAGCAAGTCGGTCAGCGCCGGCTGCGACACTGCGAAGCCCACGCGCAGGCCGGCCAGGCCGTAGGCCTTGGAGAAGGTGCGCGAGACGATCAGGTTCGGATAGCGGCGCGCCAGCGCGGTGCTGTCGAAGCGGAATTCAGGATCCAGGTACTCGTTGTAGGCCTCGTCCAGCACCACGGTCACGCGGTCGCCATGGGCGGCCTGCACGCGTTCCAGGAAAGCGGCGACCTGCTCGCCCGGCACGAAGGTGCCGGTGGGATTGTTCGGGTTGGCAATGAAGACCACGCGGGTGTCGTCGGCAATGGCGTCGAACATCGCGTCCAGGTCATGGCCGTAGTCCTTGGCCGGCACCACGATGTGACGCGCGCCGCGCGCCTGCGTGGCCAGCCGGTAGACGGCGAAGGAATGCTGTGCGTACACGGCCGAGGTGCCCGGCTCCAGCAGCGCCAGCGCCACGATTTCCAGGATGTCGTTGGAACCGTTGCCCAACGTGATCCAGTTCATCGGCACGCCGTAGCGCGTTGCCAGCGCCGACTTCAGGTCGAAGCCGTTGGGGTCCGGATAGCGCGCCAGCGACTCGGCCGCCGCCAGCATGGCCGCGCGCGCCGACTTGGGCATGCCCAGCGGGTTTTCATTCGACGCCAGCTTGACGATGCCGGCCGGATCCAGCCCGAACTCGCGGGCCAGTTCCTCGATGGGCTTGCCCGCCTGGTAGGGCGCGATGGCGCTGACGTGGGCGGGGGCGACGAGAGGCTTGGATGCGTTGGTCATGGTGAGGGCTCACGGCGCCGGGTAGGAACCCAGCACCTTCAGATAGGCGACCTGCGCCTGCAGGGTGGCAAGGGCACTGGCGACGTTTTCGTCGTTGCGGTGTCCCAGGACATCGACGTAGAAATAGTATTCCCACTGGCCGGTGCGGGCCGGGCGCGACTCGAAGCGCGTCATGGACACGCCATTGGCCGCCAGCGGCGCCAGCATTTCATAGACGGCGCCGGCGCGGTTCGGCACGGCCAGGATCAGGCTGGTCTTGTCCTGCCCGCTGACCAGCGGCTCGATATAGCCGATGGCCAGGAAACGCGTGCGGTTGTGCGGATCATCCTGGATGCCCGAGGCCACGACCTGCAAGCCCCAGGCGGGCGCGGCCACTTCGCCGGCGATCGCCGCGACGGACGGATCGGCAGCGGCCATGCGCGCCGCTTCCGAGTTGCTGGCGGCGGCCACGCGCTCGACGTCGGGATAGTTGCGGGTCAGCCAGCCCTGGCACTGGGCTAGCGCCTGCGGATGGGCGGCGATGGCCTTGATGCCGTCCATGCCGCCGGATTTCGACATCAGGCAATGACGGATCACCAGCGAACGCTCGCCCAGGATCTTCAGCGGCGTGTTCAGCAACAGGTCCAGGCTGCGGTTGACGGCGCCCTCGGTGGAGTTTTCCACCGGCACCATGCCCACGTCGGCCTGGCCGGCCTCGACGGCGCGGAACACTTCATCGAAGGACGGGCACGGCAGCTTCTGCACCGCGTGTCCGAAATGCTCCAGCGCCGCCTGCTCGGAAAACGAGCCTTGCGGGCCCAGGTAGGCAACCGTCATGCCGCGCTCCAGGCCGCGACAGGCCGAGATGATTTCCGTCCAGACCGAAGCCACCGCGGCGTTCGGGAAGGGACCGGGATTCAACTGCTGCAGGCGGCGGATGACCTCGGCCTCGCGCTCGGGCCGCAGCACCGGGCCATCGGCCTGGGCGGCGTGCTTGGCCTCGCCCACTTCCTGCGCGGCGCGGGCGCGCTGCGACAGCAGGTCGAGGATCTGCGCGTCGAGCGCATCGATGCGGTCGCGCAACGGGCGCAGCGTGCGCTGCAGGTCTTCATCCATGGCGGCGCTCGAATTCTTTCAGGTAGGCGACCAGGTCCTGCACCGCGGCCAGCGGCACGGCGTTGTAGATGGAGGCGCGCATGCCGCCCACGCTCTTATGCCCCTTCAGCTGCGTCAGGCCGGCGGCCTCGGCGCCCTGCAGGAAGGCATCGTTGAGCGAGTCGTCGCGCAGCACGAACGGCACGTTCATGCGCGAGCGCACGGGCGCGTGGATCGGATTGCGGTAGAAGCTGGTGCTGTCCAGGTAGCCGTACAGCAGGTCGGCCTTGGCCTTGTTGGCGGCTTCCATGCCGGCCACGCCGCCGTTGGCCTTGACCCACTTGAACACCAGCCCGGCGACGTAGATCGCGAAGGTGGGCGGCGTGTTGTAGCGCGAGTGCTCTGCGGCGACATTGGCGTAGTCGAAGGCCGACGGGCAGATCGGCAAGGCGTGACCGATCAGGTCGCGGCGGGCGATGACCATGGTCACGCCGGCCGGGCCGGCGTTCTTCTGCGCGCCGGCGTACACCATGCCGCAGCGCGCGACGTCCAGCGGACGCGACAGGAAATGCGAGGACGCGTCCACGACCAGCGGCACATCAGGCGCGCCCAGCGCGGCCGTGTCGGGCCAGTCGAGGAACTCCACGCCGCCGATGGTCTCGTTGCTGCACAGGTGCAGGTAGGCGGATTCCTTGCGCACCTGCCAGGTATCCGTGGCGGGCACCCAGGTGAACGGGGCCTGCTCGCGGCCGTCCAGCTGCGCCGCCTGGGCGCTGCTGGCGGCGATGTGGGCGCTGCCGTAGCGCCCGGCTTCGGCGTGCGAACGCTTGGACCAATGGCCCGTGACGACGAAGTCCGCGGCCGGCGTGCCGCGGCGTCCCATGAGATTCATGGGAACGATGGCGTTTTCCCCGGAACCGCCGCCCTGCATGAACATGACGGCGTAGTCGGCCGGCAGGTTCAGCAGCTCGCGCAGATCGCTTTCGGCTTCGTCGCAGATCTGCACGAAATGCTTGCCGCGATGGCTCATTTCCATCACCGACATGCCGCTGCCGTTCCAGTCCAGCATTTCCGCGGCGGCTTGCCGCAATACCACCTCGGGCAGGGCCGAGGGGCCAGCCGAGAAGTTCCAGGGGCGGGCCATTATTGCTCCGTAGGTTCCGTCGAATCCGTTGCGTCGCCGCCTTCGTCGCCGGCGTCCTGGTCGTTCTCGTCCAGGTCGCTGTCGTCGTCGGCATCGCTTTCCACCACGCGCCGCACGCCGGACAGCGAGCTGCCGTCATCGACGTTGATCAGCGTCACGCCTTGCGTGGCGCGGCCCATTTCGCGGATTTCCGCGACGCGGGTGCGCACCAGCACGCCGCCGGTGGTGATCAGCATGATTTCATCCGACGGCATGACCAGCACGGCGCCGACCACCTTGCCGTTGCGCGAGCTGGTCTGGATGGCGATCATGCCCTTGGTGCCGCGGCCATGGCGCGTGTACTCGGTGATCGGCGTGCGCTTGCCGTAGCCGTTCTCGGTGGCGGTCAGCACGCTTTGCGTCTCGTCGCCGGCGACCAGCAGCGCGATCACCGTCTGGGTGTCCTCGAGCTGCATGCCGCGCACGCCGCGCGCGTTGCGGCCCATCGGACGCACGTCGTTCTCGTCGAAGCGCACGGCCTTGCCGGCGTCGGAGAACAGCATGACGTCATGCTTGCCGTCGGTCAGGTCGGCGCCGATCAGGTAATCGCCGTCGTCCAGGTCCACGGCGATGATGCCGGCCTTGCGCGGGTTGGAGAAGTCGGACAGCGGGGTCTTCTTGACCGTGCCGCGCGTGGTCGCCATGAACACGTAGTGGTCGTCGCTGAATTCCTTGACCGGCAGCACCACGGTGATCTTCTCGCCGTCAGCCAGCGGGAACATGTTCACGATGGGCTTGCCGCGCGAATTGCGCGTGCCTTGCGGCACTTCCCAGACCTTCAGCCAGTACACGCGGCCGCGGTTCGAGAAGCACAGCAGGAAGTCGTGCGTATTGGCGATGAACAGCTGGTCGATCCAGTCGTTTTCCTTCATCGCCGTGGCCTGCTTGCCGCGGCCGCCGCGCTTCTGCGAACGGTACTCGGACAGCGGCTGGCTCTTGATGTAGCCGCCGTGCGACAGCGTCACGACCATGTCGGTGGGCGTGATCAGGTCCTCGGTGTCGAGTTCGGTCGCGTTGAGCTCGATGTCGGAACGGCGCGTGTCCTTGGCGCCGGTCGAGAACTCGGCCTTGATGGCCTGCAGTTCCTCGCCAATGATGGTGGTGATGCGCTCCGGACGGGCCAGGATGTCGAGCAGGTCGGCGATGGTGGACATGATGTCCTTGTATTCGCCGACGATCTTGTCCTGCTCCAGGCCGGTCAGGCGCTGCAGGCGCATGTTCAGGATTTCCTGCGCCTGCGTATCGCTCAGGCGATACATTCCATCGCCCTGCAGGCCGAACTCCGCTCCCAGGTCGTCGGGACGGAAAGCCTCGCGGCCGCCCGGCGTGTCGCCATCGGCGCGCGACAGCATCTCGCGCACCAGCGACGAATCCCACGAACGCGCCATCAGTTCCTGGCGCGCGACGGGAGGCGTCGGCGCCGCCTTGATGATGGCGATGAAGTCGTCGATGTTGGCCAGCGCCACGGCCAGGCCTTCCAGCACATGGCCGCGCTCGCGCGCCTTGCGCAGCTGGAACACGGTGCGGCGCGTGACCACTTCCCGGCGATGCTGCAGGAAGTAGTCCAGCATCTGCTTCAGGTTGAGCAGGCGCGGCTGGCCGTCGACCAGCGCCACCAGGTTCATCCCGAAGGTGTCCTGCAGCTGCGTGTTCTTGTAGAGGTTGTTCAGCACCACCTCGGGCACTTCGCCGCGCTTGAGCTCGATGACCAGGCGCATGCCGTCCTTGTCCGACTCGTCGCGGATGTCGGAAATGCCCTCGATCTTCTTGTCGTTGACCAGCTCGGCGATGCGTTCCTGCAGCGTCTTCTTGTTGACCTGGTAGGGGATCGCGTCGACCACGATGGCCTGGCGGTTGCCCTTTTCAAGGTCTTCGAAGTGCGTCTTGGCGCGCATGATCACGCGGCCGCGGCCGGTGCGGTAGCCTTCGCGCACACCCGACATGCCGTAGATGATGCCGCCCGTGGGGAAGTCCGGCGCCGGGATGAGCTCGATCAGCTCGTCGACCGTGCAATTCGGATTGCGCAGGCAGTACAGGCAGCCGTCGACGACTTCCTGCAGGTTGTGGGGCGGAATGTTGGTGGCCATGCCCACCGCGATGCCCGAGCTGCCGTTGACCAGCAGGTTGGGCAGCCGCGACGGCAACAGCAGCGGCTCTTGCTCGCTGCCGTCGTAGTTGGGGCCGAAGTCCACGGTTTCCTGGTCGATGTCGGCCAGCAGTTCGTGGGCGATCTTGGCCAGGCGGATTTCGGTGTAACGCATCGCCGCCGCGTTGTCGCCGTCGATCGAGCCGAAGTTGCCCTGGCCGTCGACCAGCATGTAACGCATGGAGAAATCCTGCGCCATGCGGACGATGGTGTCATAGACGGACTGGTCGCCGTGGGGGTGGTACTTACCGATGACGTCCCCGACGATACGCGCCGACTTCTTGTAGGCGCGGTTCCAGTCGTTGTTCAGTTCGTGCATCGCGTAGAGCACGCGCCGGTGGACGGGCTTGAGGCCGTCCCGCACATCCGGAAGCGCCCGACCTACGATCACGCTCATCGCGTAATCTAGGTAACTGCGGCGCATCTCTTCTTCCAGCGATACCGGAAGCGTCTCCTTGGCAAAGGAATCCATATATATAACGACAGAATCGTGTAAGGAGGAACCCGGGCCGGGTAAACGGGAAATTCTATCATTCGATTCAAGTAGCGGTTCCCCGGCCGCCTGGACACCATCCAGCCCGGCCCGCATCCAGCAAGGCTCGCGGCATGCCGGGAAGACCGCCGCCGGGCCTGTTGCCAAAAACCAACATGGAAAACGGGTGGAGCGCCGAAATCGCCATATCCAGCGCCAATGCGCCTCTCCAGGGAAGCCAAAGCCCCCCAAATGCCTTAAGATTGTTTCCAGCACGCAGGAAACCCAGTAGCTATTCCTTTGAACCAGCTCTTGGCGTTGCTATACTGGCCCCGTTTTCCTGATATGCGGCGGGGGTTCGCTGCGAGTCACTTATCCAGCTTCAAGCTCAACGAGGAGAAACATGAACAAACCCTCCAAATTCGCTCTGGCGCTCGCCTTCGCCGCCGTCACGGCCTCGGGTGTAGCCTCGGCCCAGTCCTACCCCAACACGGTGGACAACTGGCGCAACCCGTTCGGTAACGTTTGGAAGAACGGTACGAACGAACTGTGCTGGCGCGATGCCTTCTGGACCCCGGCCACCGGCATCCCCGGTTGCGACGGCGTTCCGGTTGCGCAACAAAAGGCCAAGCCGACCCCGCAAGCCGCCAAGGTCGTCTTCAACGCTGACACGTTCTTCGACTTCGACAAGTCGACGCTGAAGCCGGAAGGCCGCCAGCTGCTGGATCAAGTTGCCCAGCAAGCCCAGGGCATCGATCTGGAAACGATCATCGCCGTCGGCCACACCGACTCGATCGGCTCTGACGCCTACAACCAGAAGCTGTCCGAGCGCCGTGCCGCTTCGGTCAAGGCCTACCTGGTCAGCAAGGGCATCGATCCGAACCGTATCTACACCGAAGGCAAGGGCAAGAAGGCCCCGATCGCTTCGAACAAGACCGCTCAGGGCCGCGCCCAGAACCGTCGCGTTGAGATCGAAATCGTGGGTAGCCGCAAGTAATTGCCGGACTAGCTACAATAAGGGGCCTCGCATAGCGAGGCCCTTTTTTTCGTCCGGACCCAGCCAGCAACGCACCAACCCGGTGCATCCCGGACGCGCCTCGCCCCTGGCGATGGAATTCGCGCTGGCCCTCTATATATATAGCGCCGCCTCTACGCCGGACCGCCCATGACCACGCACATCGAAGATTCCGCTCCCGCCACCGTCAACGCCGACCAGGCCGAACTGGACAAGTTCAGCGCGCTGGCCAGCCGCTGGTGGGACCCCGAAAGCGAGTTCAAGCCCCTGCACGCCATCAATCCGCTGCGCCTGGAATGGATCCAGGAATGCGCCGGCAGCCTGGCCGGCAAGACGGTGCTGGACGTGGGCTGCGGCGGCGGCATCCTGTCCGAGTCCATGGCCCGCGCCGGCGCGACGGTCACCGGCATAGACCTGGCCGAAAAATCGCTGAAGATCGCCAAGCTGCACGGCCTGGAATCCGGCGTGAAGGTTGAATACCGCAAGGTGCCCGTAGAGGAACTGGCGGCCGAACAGCCCGCGCGCTACGACGTGGTCACCTGCATGGAAATGCTGGAACACGTGCCCGATCCGGCCTCGGTGGTGCGGGCCTGCTCCACCCTGGTCAAGCCTGGCGGCTGGGTCTTCTTCTCGACCCTGAACCGCAACCCCAAGTCCTTCCTGTTCGCCATCGTCGGCGCCGAATACGTGCTGCGCCTGTTGCCGCGCGGCACCCATAGCTACGAGCAGTTCATCAAGCCGAGCGAACTCTCGGCCGCCGCGCGTGGCGCGAACCTGGAGCCCGTGTCGATGCGCGGCATGGAATACAACCCGATCACGCAGATCTACTCCTTGTCGGCCGACACCTCGGTCAACTACCTGATGGCAACCCGCAAATGAGCGCACTGATCCTGTTCGACTTCGACGGCACGCTGGCCGATACCGCCCCCGACCTGGCTGCGGCGGCCAACCGGCAGCGTACTCGCAAGGGCCTGGAACCCATGCCCTACGAAGCCCTGCGTCCGGTGGCCTCGCAAGGCGCGCGCGGCCTGCTGCGCGTGGCGTTGGGCCTGAAACCGGGCGACGCCGACTATGAGCCGACGCGCCTGCAGTTCCTGGAAGACTACGCGGCGGAATCCACCGTGCACAGCAAGCTGTTCCCCGGCATCGTCGAACTGCTGGCCGGCATCCGCGAGCGCGGCCTGTCGTGGGGCATCGTGACCAACAAGGTCACCTACCTGACCCTGCCCATCGTCGAATACCTGGATCTGACCCGCGAGAGCGCCGTGCTGGTCTGCGGCGACACCACCGCCCACGCCAAGCCGCATCCCCTGCCCCTGCAGCATGCCGCGCGCGAGGCCGGTTTCGCCGTCGAACGCTGCGTCTATGTCGGCGACGACCTGCGCGACATCCAGGCTGCCCATGCCGCCGGCATGCCGGCCGTGGCTGCGGCCTATGGCTATGTGGGCGAAGAAGACAACGTAGGCAGCTGGGAAGCCGAACGCTGCGCGCACTCCCCCACCGAACTCTGGGCCGCCATCGAGCCCCTGCTGCCCGCCGATCTGCGCTGAATCCGCGCCAAGTCACGCCGCGGACGTAGCGCCGTCCGCGGCCATTCGCAGCCTGCGCAGCCACGCCAGCGCTCCGACGCAAGCACTGGCTCATTCCGCAGGATTAGCTCGTTCTGTCGAACAATTTGTACGACGCCGCGCGCTTTATCCTGCAATGCAAGTGGTTTAAAGTATCGACATGGAAGACATCCGGACTGATCCGGATTGTCTTTTTCGGCGACTGCCGGTGTCGGCACCACTTTTCATCCTCCCGACGCCCCGTCCGCCCGCCGACAGCCTTTCGGCTCTCGCGCCCGATGCGCCCGGCTTCCGCCCCGGCCGCTCACCCAGACCTGTATTCAACCCTTCAACAACGCCCGTCCACCCGCGCGCGGCTTCACGCGCGCGCCTGAGGAATGCCTATGCTATTGCCCATCCTGCTGCTTTCGGCCGCCGGTTTCACCATCCTGACCACCGAGTTCCTGATCGTCGGCCTGCTTCCCGGCCTGGCCCGTGATCTGGACGTCACCGTGTCCCAGGCCGGCCTGCTGGTCACGCTGTTCGCCTTCACGGTCGCCGCCACCGGGCCGCTGCTGACGGCGCTGATGGCCAACATCGAGCGCAAGCGCCTGTTCATCGGCGTGCTGATCCTGTTCGGCCTGTCGAATGCGCTGGCCATGGCCGCGCCCAACATCTGGGTCATGGCCGTGGCGCGCTTCGTGCCGGCGCTGGCGCTGCCCGTGTTCTGGTCGCTGGCCAGCGCCACCGCGGTCGAGCTGGTCGGCCCGGCGCACGCCGGCCGCGCCATCTCGCTGGTGGCCTTCGGCATCGTGGCGGCCACGGTGTTCGGCATTCCCATCGGCGTGCTGATCTCGGACGCGTTCGGCTGGCGCGCCGCCTTCGGCGTGCTGTCTGCCGTCGCCTTCGCCAAGGCCCTGCTGCTGTGGATCACGTTCCCCAGCACCCGCATCCAGAGCGAGGACGTCAAGCTCGTCACGCAACTGCGCATCCTGCGCAAGCCCATCGTGGTCGGCCATGTGCTGCTGTCGCTGCTGGTCTTCACCGGCATGTTCACCGCCTACACCTACCTGGCGGACATGCTGGAACGGCTGGCCGGCTTCAACGGCCAGGTCGTGGGCTGGACCATGATGGCGTTCGGCGCGGTCGGCCTGATCGGCAATACCGTGGGCGGCCGCCTGGTGGACCGCAGCCCGCTCGGCGCCACCGCGCTGTTCTCGGCGCTGATGGCCGCCGGCCTGGCCGTGCTGGTGCCGGTCATCCACTCGCATGGCCTGCTGGCCGCAGCGCTGGCGGTCTGGGGCATCGCACAGGCCGCGCTGTTCATCGTCTGCCACGTGCGCCTGATGAAGTCCGCGCCCGAGGCGCCGGCCTTCGCCGCATCGCTCAACATCTCCGGCGCCAACATCGGCATCGGACTGGGCGCGGTGGTCGGCGGACGCGTGATCGACACCTACGGCCTGGCTACGCTGGGCGGGGCCGCGGCGATCATCGTCGCGGTCTCGGTCGGGCTGGCCATCGCGCTGATGGCAGCCTCGCGCGGCAACCGGCGCGGCGACGCCACCGAGGATGTCGTGGTGACCGCGGCCAAGCCCGCCTGCCCGGACGCGGTCTGCTGAACCACAGGCGTCTCCCGCGCGCCACGCCCCCTGGACGCGACGCGCGGGAATGCAGCGGGCTATCGCGTTTACCGCTACAATAGAGTTCTTGGGGCCGATCCGGATTCGACGTGGGTCGCGAAACAACTCAGGGCATGCCGAGCACCAGTAAGCTCGTTAAACCACTGGAACACTACAAACGCCAACGACGAGCGTTTCGCTCTCGCCGCTTAAGCGGTGAGCCGCTGCACTGATCTGTCCTTGGGTCAGGCGGAGGAAGGCAACTTCCTAGGGGGGTAACCCTCGAACCGCAGCAGCGACATTCACAAGGAATCGGTCTGCACTGGGGTCACACGGTTCAGGCTTAAATTACGTGAATCGCTCTGGTCCGGCCTGTCGGTTGGCTAAGTCCAGGGTTAAAACCAAATAGATCGACTACGCATGTAGAACTGGTTGCGGAGGGCTTGCGGACGGGGGTTCAATTCCCCCCGGCTCCACCAAATTAGCAAGCATCACGCTGTAACGGCAAAGGGCGGACGGGCAACCGATCCGCCCTTTTCCTTTTCCGTCCATCGAGCACAGCCATCCCTGGACCTGCCGCCTGCCCGGCAACAGCCAGGGCAACGACAACAGACCGCGGCAGCATCCAAGCAGCAACATCGCGCCACCCGCCAAGCGCCCCGGTCAGTGCCCCGCTTCGTGGGTGCTGCGGTCTTCACTCTCCATCTGCAGCGTGGTGTGGTGCAGGTCGTAGCGTTCATGCAGGCACGCCTCGATGGCTCGCCTGACGCTTTCCCCGTCCGCGCCATCGGCCAGGACCACGTGCGCCGTCAGCATGGGCTGGCTTTGCGTGATGGCCCACAGATGCAGGTCGTGAACCGTGGCCACGCCTTCGACGCCCGCGATTTCGTCGCGCACCGCGTCCAGGCTCATGCCCGCCGGCACGCCCTCCAGCAGCAGGTTGACGCATTCGCGCAACAGCACCCAGGTGCGCGGGAAGACCATGAAACCGATCGCCACGGCAAGCGCGGAATCCACCCAGCGCCAGCCCGTGAGCCAGATGATGATGGCGCCGGCGATCACGGCCACCGAGCCCAGCATGTCGGCCCACACTTCCAGGTAGGCGCCCTTCACGTTCAGGCTGTCGTCCTTCGCGCTGGCCAGCAGACGCATCGAGATCAGGTTGATGAGCAGGCCCGCGACGGCCACTACCATCATGCCCACCGACTGGATGTCCTGCGGCGCGGACAGGCGGCGATAGGCTTCGTAGAGGATGTAGAACGCCACGCCCAGCAGCACCAGCGCGTTCACGGCCGCCGCCAGGATCTCGAAGCGCGCGTAGCCGTAGGTGCGCAGCAGGTCGGCGGCCTTGCGTCCGGCGCGGATCGCGATCAGCGCCAGCAGCAGCGCGATCGCGTCGGTCATCATGTGCATGGCGTCGGAGATCAGCGCCAGGCTGCCCGTGACCAGGCCGCCGATGATCTCCACGACCATGAAGGTGCCGGTGAGTCCGAACGCCAGCCACAGCCGGGATTCCGGCAAGGCGCGTACTTCCGCGTGTTGATGGCTGTCGCTCATGTTCGTCCTTGGCATCGTGGGCAGATGCGACACATGAAAAAGCCTGAAGTCACTTTAAGGTCAAGTACCAAGCGTCAATCTGCCTGGGCGCGGAACCGCACCATCGGCATCCTGATGTGCCCATATTCGGAATCCATATTTTGCAAAATTTAGAAACGACATGGATCAGCCGAAACCCGCGAAAATTCCGTGATCCAACCTACAAGGATCGCAAATTACGGGTAGATGAAAGCTGTTTGAAACCTATCTGGCCCCATTTTCGTTCAAAATAGCGAATTAACGCCTATACAAACAATTCAAAGCGGGGGCTCGCGTTCAAATGCACAAAATTAATAATACGTCACGTATTACGAATATTTTCAATACATAATATAGGCTAGGAAATACACCAGGCGAGGGAAATACCCATGCTTATGAAAGTACTTTCCATATTCGGCACTCGTCCCGAGGCCATCAAGATGGCGCCCCTGGTCGCCGCCCTGCGCGACGAGTCCGCGATCCAAAGCGTGGTCTGCGTCACGGGCCAGCATCGACAGATGCTGGACCAGGTGCTGGCGCTGTTCGACCTGCATGCCCAGCACGACCTGGACATCATGGTGCCCAACCAGACGCTCAACGGCTTGTACGCCCGGCTCATCAGCCGCGTGGACGAGGTGCTCGAACGCGAGCAGCCGGATTGCGTATTGGTGCATGGCGACACCAGCACCGCGTCGGCCTGCGCGCTCGCGGCCTTCCACCGGCGCGTGCGCATCGGCCACGTCGAGGCGGGGCTGCGCACCGGCAACCTGGCCATGCCGTTTCCCGAGGAAATGAACCGCCGCGTGGTCGACGCCGTGGGCGACTGGTTGTTCGCTCCCACCGCCGAATCGCGCGCGAACCTGCTACGCGAGCACCTGCCCGGCCGTATCACGGTCACCGGCAACACGGTGATCGACGCGCTGGCCATGACCTGCGCCAAGCTTGCTCCGGGCGGCGCGCTGGCCGCAACGCTGGCGCAGCGCTACCAGTGGCTGGATCCGACGCGCCGGCTGCTGCTGGTCACCGGCCATCGTCGCGAGAGCTTCGGCGACGGCTTCAAGAACATCTGTGCCGCGCTGGCCGAATTGGCCAGGCGCGACGACCTGCAGATCGTCTACCCCGTGCACCTGAACCCGCAGGTCCGTTCCGTGGTCATGACCGACCTGGGAAACCTGGACCGAGTCCACCTGATCGATCCGCTGGACTACCTGGACTTCGTCTGGTTCATGCAGCAGTCGCACCTGATCCTCACCGACTCCGGCGGCGTGCAGGAAGAAGCGCCCTATCTCGGCAAGCCGGTGCTGGTGATGCGCGACGTCACCGAGCGGCCCGAGGCCGTGCAGGCCGGCACCGTGGCCCTGGTCGGCACCGATACGCAACGCATCGTCACGGAAGTGAACCGCCTGCTGGACGATCCGGCGCTGCACGCGTCTTTCTCACGCCGCATCAATCCCTACGGAGACGGCCACGCCAGCCGGCGCATCGTCGATGCGCTTTGCGGCCGTCCGGTATCCGAATTCGACCCTTACGGCCCGGCCGCCAGCCAGCCGGCCTGAGTCCTCACGCCTCGCCCTCATCGGCCAGGAGCACCCATGCACAGAAACACGTTCCGTCCCATCGCCTCCCACCTGCGCCGCGCCTTGATCGCGGCGGGCCTTGCACTGCCCATGGCCGCCGTGGCAAGCCCCGCGGGCGACGCCTTGCGGCGCCTGCAGAGCGATGACTGGATCACGCGCGATACCTCGCTGGCGGACCTGGGCATCAACGAGCCCGTGGTGCTGAGCAACAGCGATGCGCACCAGGACTTCTACCTGCCCGTGCCGCGCGGCGTGCCCATCGCCGACGCCACGCTCAACTTCGATGCGCGCTACACCAAGGATGAACCGGGCCGCACCAACCTGGTCCTGTGGGCCGACGGCGTGCCGCTGGCTGCGCAGAACATCGCCGACGGCAACGGCCCCGTCCTGCGCAACCTGCCGCTGGAACAGCGCCTGCGCAGCACCGGCTTCCTGCGGCTGGGCGTGGACTGGCAGTCGGAGATCGCGCTGCGCCGCTGTGAAAGCAACCGCGCCACCGCCAACGCGCTGACGATTTCGCCGCAGACGCGCCTGAGCTACCGCTACGACGCCTCGGCGATCGGCAACCTGGACGATGCCTGGAGCACGCTGCCCGGCAAACCGGTGCTGCTGGTGTCCGACACCAAGCTAGACCAGTAAGCCTACGACAGCGCCTGGCGCATGGGCGTGGCGATGCAACGCGCCGGCAAGCGCGTCGACGTCAAGGCCTTCCCCGCCGTCGGCGACGAGATCGACACCCGCGCCCTGCAGGTTCCCGCGGGCCTCGCGCAGGCGCCCGTATTCGCTGCCGTGGCGGGCAAAGAGCGGCACAAGCTGGCCTCCGCCGCGGAAATCGGCGCGCTGCTGGTGCTGGGCGCGCCTGCGGTCACCGGCGACGTCGTGATCGCCAGCCCGGCGCTGCGCGCCAAGCTCAATGCGGCGCTCGATGCGCTGCAGACCGAACTGGCTTCGGACCCGGACGCCGCCGACGCGTTCAAGTCCTGGCGCCAGGCACGCGCGCCGCTGGCCAGCGCCGACATGGCCGCCAAGGAAGTCCGTCTCGCGCCGATGGGCCGTCTGTCCGTGATCGCGGTGGCGCCGGACGCCGGCGCGCAAGCCGCGGGCGTGTTCAATGCGGCGTGGCGCCGCATCCTGGTGTCGCGCCAGGTACAGGTGCAGACCGCCACGCCGCCCCAGTCCTTCCAGGGCGACGGCGTGCGCCTGAGCGCGCTGGGCGGCGCGCCGGACAGCTTCGACGTGGTCGCGCGCGGCGACTGGAACGTCAACTTCCCGCTGGCCTCCGTGTCCTCCGACGGCCGCATGCCGGACGAACTGGTCATCGACCTGGCCGCCGCGCCCGGCGCCTCGTCCACCCGGCCGGTGGCCTCGGTATTCTGGAACGGGATATTGCTGGGCGCCAAGCAGCTCGACGCCGACGGCCGTCCGGAACGCCTGGAGGCGCGCGTGCCCGGCTACGCGCTGGGCGTGAACAACGCCGTGCGCGTCAGCGTGCAGCGCCAGCCCGTCTCGGTGGACTGCAACGAAATCCCGCAAGGCTATCCCGTCAGCGTGCTGCCGACCAGCTATGTCAAGCCGGGCAAGCCCCAGCCCGACGGCTCGTTCACCGGCCTGCTGCCCCTGCTGGCGGGCAATCCGCAGGTCCTGGTTCCAGACAGCTACCTGGCCAATGCGCCTGCGAGCCTCAAGCAACTGATCGGCATCGCGACGGCCAGCGGCGTCTCGGCCACGCGCGCCGAACTCGCCGTGTCGCCGGCGGGCCAGGCCGCCAAGCCCGCGCGCACCTTCCTGGCGATGGAAGTGCCGCTGGATGGCGCCAAGCCCAAGGTCCAGGTCAGCGACCAGAAACAGCTGCAGGTGGCGGGCAGGTCCACCACCTGGCTGGACATTTCCGGCCTGAGCGGTTTGAGCACGGCCGAAGTGGTCAGCTCGGGCGGACAGGACGGCGTGCTGTGGCACGCGCTGGGCCCGCAGAGCGGCAGGCTCGATACGCCCTTCGTGCTGAACCGCGGCGACATCGCCGTGATCGCCGCCAACGGTCCGGTGGCCTGGATCGACAGCACCAACCCGGATGCCAGCAAGCCGCCCGGCGCTGGCGAAAGCGCCTTCTTCGAATGGCGCCGCTATATCTCGTGGAGCGTGCCGGCGTTGAGCTTCGGCCTGCTGGCGCTGGTGCTGGTGCTGATCCTGGCGCTGCGCGTCACCCGCCGCAAGAACAAGGGCAACGGTTAAGGCCGGCAGACGCGCCATGTCTACGC
>NZ_JAGTJY010000710.1:0-201 GCF_018195695.1 Achromobacter sp. Marseille-Q0513
GCGTGCGCGCGTTCAGGTCGCCACCCGCCAGCACCGAGCCGGTGTTGGCCAGCGTCGTGCCGGCTTGGAGGTCGGCCCGTCCGCTCGCGAAGGCGGCGCCGGCATTGTTCAGCGTGCCGCCCGCGTCCAGGGCCAGCGCCCCGCCGGATTGCAGCCGGCCGTCCGTGGTGATGAAGAGGTCGCGCGCGGCGCTGGCCGAGA
>NZ_JAGTJY010000711.1:0-201 GCF_018195695.1 Achromobacter sp. Marseille-Q0513
CCCGCGCCGCTTCCACCGCCGCGTTCAGCGCCAGGATGTTGGTCTGGAACGCGATACCGTCGATCACCGACACGATCTCGGAAATCTTGCGCGAGCTGGCCGAAATCGCCTGCATCGTCGTCACCACTTCCGACACCGCAGAACCGCCGCGCTCGGCCACGTCCGACGCGCTGGCCGCCAGCTGGTTCGCCTGGCGCGCAT
>NZ_JAGTJY010000071.1:0-2044 GCF_018195695.1 Achromobacter sp. Marseille-Q0513
GCTGTGGGCCGCGCTGATCCAGGTGCCGGCGGGGACTTCGGTGGTGCGCAGGTAGCCGGCCTGGATCAGCGCGGCCCACAGCTGTTCGCTGCTGACCGTGCCGCCGGCCACGATGGCGGCGAAGGCGTCGGGCGGCACGTTGCCCAGGTTGCTGGCGATCATGCGGCACTTCTGCCCGGCGTTGTCCAGCGCGTAGGCCAGCGGCGTGTTGTAGCAGAGCGCGGCCTGCTCCAGCACGGCCTTTTCCTCGATCTGCGCCGGCGTGGGGTTGGGCGGGTAGTGCGCCATGAAGTCCAGGTAGTACGGGGCGTCGAGCACGGTGTCGTTCTCGTCGTAATCCCGCGTGAGCCAGGGCTGGTAGACCGTGCCGGTGAAGAAGCCCTTGGGTGTGTCCACGCGCCGGACCCGGCCCAGCGGGTCGTAGCGCGTGATCCGGGGCGGCGGCACGAGTCCGGCGTCGGCCAGCTCCTGCTGCGCTTCGTAGCCGGCGATATTGGAGTAATAGGGCAGGTATTGCTGCGCGGGCAGGCCCTTGTTGTTGTAGACCGTGCGGCCCGAGACCTGCCAGCGGCGCGGCGTCATGCCCATGCGCGGCAGGCCCTGGCCGTCGCGTTGCAGCGCGCCCCGGGCATCGCGCAGCACGGCCATGCCGGCCTCGCATTCGCGCTTGCCTTCCACCACCTGGCCAAAGCCGTCGGTGAATTCGATGGTCAGTTCGATGTGCGCGTCGGCCACGCCGTCGGAAGCGTAGCGGCTGCGCGTCAGCGTGATGGCGCTGGCGGGTTGGGGTGGCGTGGCCGAAGGCGCCTGGAAATCATAGAAATAGAAGGCGCCCGCGCCTTGCAGGTAGTAGGCCGGATCGGCGATCACGGCGTCGAAGCTGGCGTCGGCGCGCCATGTGTAGTCGGCCAGGTCCTCGTCGCCGACGCGGGGCCGTCCGCCTTCGGCCGGCTTGAACACCGATTGCGCGGCCACGCTGCCGCGCGGGTCGTACAGCACCTGCTGCACCACGCCGTTGCTGTCGGTCAGCTGCCAGGGCGCCTGGCTCTGGTAGTCGATCAGGGCCTGGGTGGCCAGCGCAACCTGGGCGTCCACGTATTCGACGGTGCGCAGCGCGAATAGCGCATAGGGGGCGTCGTAGCTGACGGCGGTCTGGCTGTAGGGGGCGGCGTCCGGCGCGCTCCAGAGCGTGCCGGTTTCCTGGTGATACAGCGCGGGCTCGCCGGGCGGGGCATAGGCGCGGACCGCGCCGGGCGCGACCCAGTAGCCCTCTCCGTCCGCGATCAGGCCCGCCTGGCCGCGCAGTTGCGCGTCGTTCGCGAGATTGCCGAATTCGGCGGCCAGCCAGAAGTCCGAGAACGCCGCCTGGTCTTCGTGATGCGTCAAGGCCCTGGCGCTGATCTGGCCCAGCGGCAGCATCGCGTCCTGGGCCTCGTTCCAGTACCAGTGGCGGTTGCGCGCCATCAGGCGGGCCGCGACCGCGCCGGGCGCGAAGGGCTGGCCGTAGGGGATGGGCGCGGCCATCGCCGCCCGCGCCTGCGCCTGGATGTCGTCCCAGGCGTAGTAGCCCGACGCGGGCGCGGCCAGGCCGCCCAGTTCGAAGGACTGCCGCTCGATCGGCGCGCCGACCAGCCGGAAGGGCGACAGCACGCGGCTGTTGAGCGACGCCTCCAGCGTGGCCCGGATCTCGCGCTGCTCGGGGTACACGGGCGCGCCGGCTTGCGGGCGGCGTCCCAGCATCACGATGCAGCGCTGCTCCAGGTACCGGGTGAGGGCTGGATCCGGATCGTGCAGCGTGTTGGCCAGCAGGAAGGTCTGGCGCATGCGCGGGTCCGCCGGGCAGCGGTCGTAGTCGTACTGGATGGATTGCCGCTCCTGCACGGCGAAGGCGCATAGCCCGGCCGGCCCGGCGGCTTGCAGCAGGCGGACCTCGAAGCAGGCGTCCGTCACGGTATAGGGCAGCGCGGCCAGCGCGGGATCGCCGTCGTCGGCGTAGATCTCGGTGTGGATCACGCTGCCGGCCAACGCGGCATGGGCCTGGCGC
>NZ_JAGTJY010000071.1:2054-26843 GCF_018195695.1 Achromobacter sp. Marseille-Q0513
CGTGGGCAGGGCGCAGGGGGGCGGCGCGGGGGAGGGCGGGATCGAAGACATTGGTCAGCGGCGGCGCAGCCTTCGGGTCGCCATGGAAGTATGCGCGCGCGTTCTGGGCCGCCACGGCGGGGGCCAGTTCATAGGCGCCCAGGCAGTACCAGGTCCGGATCCGCGTCGGCGGCACGCGCAGCTCGTCGTCCACGCGCGCCGTCGGCCAGTTGCCGTCCGGCGTGTCGGCGAAGGGCGCATAGGCCTGCGCGTCCCAGCTCTCCACCATGCCGAAGCCGCGGAACAGCCGCGCCACCGGATCGAAGTAGCCGTCGCGATAGGCGTAGCGCCGCGTGAATGACACCTGGGAGACCGCATCGGCGCTGCGCACCTCCGTGACCACCTGCACGGGGAAGGGCAGGCGCGTGGCCCAGGGGAGTCCGGCCCGCTTGTCCGCCAGATAGAAGCGCGTGGAGCTGGCGTACCGTAGCGTGGTGGTCGCGCCCAGGCCGTTGTCGGTCGACGCCAGCAGATAGGGCTTGCCGCCGGACTCGGGCGCGACGGGATCGGCGCACAGGTCGCAGGCCCAGTGTTCCACCTCTGGCGAGACGCGGGTGATGACGATGGCGGTCGTGCCGTTGCCGCGGATGTCGGCGAACGAGATCTGGTCGGTGGGCGACAGGCGCAGCGGCAGCGGCACGCGCAGCGGCGCCGAATAGCCGTTGCCGCTCTGGTTGCGGAACACCAGCAGATGGTCGACGGCGGCGTAGACGATGTCGGCGGCGCCGGAGCCGTCCACGTCGGCGAAATAGACGCGGGTCGCGGACATCGCGGCGCCGAACTGCGGCGCGCCGGCCAGCAGCCGGCGCTGGCCGTAGCGGCCGTGGCCCAGGCAAGGCCACACGGCCACTTCGCCGTTGCGGACCTGCACGCGGTGCGACAGCCCGTCACCGAACACGTCGGCGAAGACCACGCTGGTCTGCTCGGTGTTCGCCGTGGCGGCGGGAAAGCCGTCGGGGCGCAGCGCGCTGCGCGCCGGCCCGAAGCCGGCGGCGCCATGCGAGGGATAGTGGCGCAGTTCGGTGACGCCCGTGAACAGCAGGTCGGCCTTGCCGCCGCCGTTCAGGTCCACCGTCTCGGCCTGGCTGGCGCCGTACAGGGTGGGGATGGCGTCGAAGGGCTGGCGGCCGCTCCAGCCGCCATCGTCGCCATGCCGGTAGAAGCCCGTGGCGCTGCCGGCCGATACCAGCAGCTCCAGCTGGCCGTTGCTGTCCAGGTCGACCAGGGCCAGCGCGGGATCGGCCAGGTTGCCGCTGTCGGGGAAGCGCGCCGGCGCCATCGGCGCGCCGTAGCGGCCGTCGCCCAGCGGCTCGTAGTAGCGCGTGACGACGCCGTCGCTCTGCAGGAAGCCGGGCAGACCGGCGCCTTGCAGGTCCACGGGCTGGTAGGCGCCGGGCGCCAGGTAGCCGGGCAGGCCGGTCGCGCCCAGCACCCGCAGTGGCGCGAAGCGCGGCGCGGGCGGCGGGTTGAACGCGCTGAAGCCCCAGCGCATCGGCGGCACCGACAGTTCCTCGTAGGCGCCGTCGGCCAGCCGGCTGTAGCCGGTGGACAGCAGCGTGGACAGGCAGGACAGGTAGGGCGATTCGGCGTAGCCGAAGCGGACGCTGGCGTTCAGGCAGGGCAGGGCGCCCAGTTCGGTCGGAAAGTTCAGGAAAGTGAGCACGCCACGGCACAGGCGCCGGGTGCGGATCTCGAAACCGCTGCGGAAGCTGGAAAACGGGTCGGGCCGTTCGGTCCAGGCGCGCACCGGCGCATAGGGGTCGGCGCCGGGGCGCGACAGCCCGTCCAGCGTGTACTCGCCATAATCGAACACCAGTTCGTAGGCGTAGGCCTGGTCGGCTTGCGGAGCGGGAAAATAGTTGCCGTAGCGGATTTTCTCGATATATCGGTTGGTACCGCCTGTCGCGGCGTCGTCGTCGGTCTTGTAGCGGTATTGGGCGCGGTTGCCCTTGGCGTCGGCCACCTCTTCCAGCAGCCATTGGAATATCCGGCCGGGATCCGCCGGATCGTGGATCCGGGCCGAGGCGCTGACGCCATAAAGCGATTCGATGTTGTCGCTGCTGACCACGCGCCAGTGCGAAACCTGATCGTCCAGCGCTGTCCATTGCTCGATCAGGGGCAGGGCGGCATCGCGTTGCGGAATATAGGCCTGCACCCGCCAGGATTTTCCGGACGGCCCGGTTTCGGTGCGGACATCGGGGATCCAGCGGCCTGCGTTCCAATGCCCTTTTTCCACCAGCACGCCGGTTTCGCTGAATACCAGCACGTCCGCCCCGGTATAGGACGGCACGCCCGCCGCCGTGGAGCGGCTGATCGAGGCGATGGCGATCGACACGCCGGCGCCATACGGCCCATTGCCGCCGCCGGAGTCATAGTTCACGTGGAGCGCGGGCGTCAGCGCGCGGGCCTTGGGCACATTCAGCGCGATGCCCAGCGAGGCCGTGCCCGATGAACCCGGCGATTGCAGGTCCACCGCCAGCCCGCGCACTGCGCCGCCGCCTTTCGGCAGGGACAGGTCCGCCACACGTATGGTCGCCACGTCGTCACCTCTGATGCCAAGGGGAAAATCCCCGGGGTACCTGCGGTCGTGCCTAGCGCTGCGTAGTGAATTGTTTTTGGCGCAGGGCACACGGCTTTTGCGGGCGGCGGCCTCTGTCGCTGGCGGGCGGACGTAGTATGGAATGTCACCCTGTGGACGAGATGCGTAACTAGTGGTTCAGGAAGTTACGGGGTGAACACTAAATGCAAAAAATAAGCCGGTCAATTGGGGTTTCAAAAAAATCTGATATTCATGAATATGCATGAAATCGGCGTTGGGATGATTATGTCGTATGTGTCCGGATTATTTAAAAAGGTGTGGAGGATACTCTTTCATCCAGTGAATTAATAATCGAAAGAAAAATGCGCGATGAGGTTTGTTGAGACATTCCATGCTCGCGGGATAATCTCGAAAATCGTGCTTCTTATCGAAAATCCGATGGTTTCAGGCCGGCCGGCCGGCCGGACGGCGGGCGCGCAAGCGCCGCGGCCGGGGCAGGGCTGGAAGGCCCCGCGCCGGCCGCGGCGGGTATGGAATGTGGCGGGCGCCGTCCAGGCGCCCGCGGGGGGATGTCAGCGCAGTGAACGGTAGGTGTTGCCGCGTTGCGGATGGGTCAGGATCACCTGCCAGAGCTGGCCTTCGCGCGAGCGGAAGAAGCCGGCGCAACACATCAGGTAGTACTGCCACATGCGGTAGAAGCGCTTGCCGTAGCGTTCCTCCAGCTGCGGCCAGGCGCGCTGGAACCGGTCCCACCAGGCCATCAGCGTGCGATCGTAGTCGGCGCCGAAGTTGTGCCAGTCCTCGATGATGAAGCGGCCTTCGACGGCGGTGGATATCTCCACCGCCGAGGGCAGCTTGCCGTTGGGGAACACGTAGCGGTCGATCCAGGGATCGGTGCTCTGGCTGGTGGCGGCGATGCCGATGGTGTGCAGCAGGAAGATGCCTTCGGGGGCCATCAGTCGCTGCACGTTGGTGAAGTAGGTGTCGTAGTTCTTCGGGCCCACGTGTTCGAACATGCCCACCGACACGACCTTGTCGAAGCTGCCCTGCAGGTCGCGGTAGTCCTGCAGCAGCAGTTCCACCGGCAGGCCCTGCACGCGCTGCTGCGCCAGCGCCAGCTGTTCCTTGGACACGGTCACGCCGGTGACTTTCACGCCGTAGTTCTCGGCGGCGAACTTGGCCAGCCCGCCCCAGCCGCAGCCGATGTCCAGCAGCGTCTCGCCGGGCTTGAGGCGCAGCTTGCGGCAGATCATGTCGAGCTTGGCGTACTGCGCCTCTTCCAGCGTCGCGGCGTTTTCCCAATAGGCGCAGGAATAGATCATGCGGCTGTCGAGCATGGCCTCGAACACGTCGTTGCCGGCGTCGTAGTGCTGCTCGCCGACTTCGAAGGCGCGGCTCTTGGATTGCAGGTTGAACAGCTTGTGGCGCAGATGCTCGGCGATCAGCTTGACGCGCGCGATACCCATAGCGGCCGATCCCAGGTCGGCGCGCAGCAGGCGGGTGAACAGTTCGTCGAGCGCGTCACAGTCCCATTCGCCATCCATGTAGGACTCGCCCAGGCCCAGCGACCAGCTGGTGAAGACGCGCTCGTACATGTGCTTGTCATGTACCTGGATGTCCCAGGGACGCGAGCCGTTGAGCTGCACGTCGGCGCGGGCCAGCAGGTCCTGCAGCACGCGCGGCGGTTCGGGAGGAGGGGCGGCATGCTGGGCGGCGCCCAGCGGGGAAGCATGACGATCGTGATCGACGGAGGTGGGACTGCTTTGCTCCATGTGGACTCCATATCAATTCGGGGATGACTGATCTGGCAAGGCGTGAAGCTGGTTACTGTGGCCTGAAAGCGCGCGCGCATCCAATGCAATGATTGAATGGCGGCGATAGGCTGAACCAATCTTAACCACTATATCCTGCAACACAAGCCTCACAGGAATCTGAAAGTCCCTTGCGCCGCGTCGGGAAAAGGCGCGAGCGGGGCGGGCGTGCATCCGGCGCATCCGATAAGATACCGGCCATCTTCGCGATTTGGAGCGTATCGATGCAGCAAGCCAGCCTGGAACCCCGCCTGGAATATGTCACCTGCGCCAGTCCGGCCGGCCTGCACCGCATGGCCTATTGGGAATGGGGCGATCCGGCCAATGATCAGGTGCTGGTCTGCGTGCACGGCCTGACGCGTACCGGCCGCGATTTCGATGCGCTGGCGCGCCGGCTGGCGGGGCGTTATCGCGTAGTCTGCCCCGACGTGGTCGGACGCGGCCGTTCCGACTGGCTGGCCAATCCCGCGTTCTACACCGTGCCGCAGTACGCGGCGGACATGGTCACGCTGATCGCGCGCCTGAAGCCGGCGCGGCTGGCGTGGGTCGGCACGTCGATGGGGGGCTTGATCGGCATGGCGCTGTCGGGTTCGGCGGCGTTTTCACGCGCCGCGGCGGCCATGCGGCCGCATCCGGGCATGCCGTCGGCGCAGGAAGGGTTGCGTTTCGACCGCATGGTCCTGAATGACGTCGGCCCTAGGCTGGAGCTCGGCGCGCTGGCCCGCATCGGCCAGTACGTGGGCATGCCGCGCGAGTTCGATTCCTTCGATCAGGCGGTGGCCGCGATGCGCGCCGATTCCCTGCCGTTCGGGCCGCACAGCGACGAGCAATGGGCGCAGCTGGCCCGCTACGTCTATCCCGAGCAGGAGGGACGCTGGGTCAAGCACTACGACCTGGCGCTGGCGCAGCCGCTGGCCGCGCAGACCCCGCAGGAACTGGCAACGGGCGAGCAGCTGTTGTGGCAGTGCTATGTGGGCACGGACTGCCCGGTGCTGATCGTGCGCGGCGAACAGTCCGATTTGCTGACTACCGTCACCGTGGACGAGATGCTTCAGCGCAATCCGCGGGCGCGCGCGGTCGTGATGCCGGGCGTGGGCCACGCGCCCACGCTGATGTCGGACGCGCAGATCGAGCCGGTGGCCGCGTTCCTGCTGGACTGACACGACGGGCGGGGAAACGGGGACGCCGGCCGGCCCTGCTGGGCGGGCGGTGGCGCCGTCGGGCGCTGTGCAGCAATTTCCCGCTTCTCTACAATAGCCCCATGACCTCGCCCATCCTGAACATCGACCTGCATTGCCATTCCACCGTTTCGGACGGCGCGCTCGCGCCGCGCGAGGTGGCGGCGCGGGCGCATGCCAACGGCGTGGACGTCTGGGCCCTGACCGACCACGACGAGATCGGCGGACTGGCCGAGGCCGCCGGCGCCGCCCAGGAACTGGGCATGCGCTTCGCCACCGGGGTCGAGATCTCGGTCACCTGGGCCGGCCTGACTGTGCATATCGTGGGCCTGCGGTTCGACCCGTCCAATGTGGCGCTGGACCAAGGCCTGCGCAAGACCCGCGCCGGCCGCGCCGAGCGCGCCAAGCGCATCGGCGAGCGGCTGGCCGGCATGGGCATGCCCGGCGCCTACGAGGGCGCGCTGCCCTTCGCCGGCAATCCCGAGCTGATCAGCCGCACGCACTTCGCCCGCTACCTGGTCGAGGCCGGTTATTGCCCGGACGTGCAGACCGTCTTCAACAAGTACCTGGGCGACGATTGCGCCGGCCACGTGCCGATGCAATGGGCCACGCTGGCCGAGGCCGTGGGCTGGATACGCGGGGCCGGCGGGCGCGCCGTCATCGCGCACCCGGGCCGCTACAAGTACACGCCGCTGCAGTTCGCCGCGCTGTTCGACGAATTCATCGAGCTGGGCGGCGAGGGCATCGAAGTGAACACGGGCAGCCATACGGCCGATGAAGCCCGCAAATACGCCGACGTGGCGCGCCGCTATGGCTTCCTGGCCTCGCGCGGCTCGGACTTCCACAGCCCCAAGGAAAGCCGGATGGATCTCGGGCGCCTGCCCGCGCTGCCGCCGGACCTGAAGCCGGTCTGGCACGACTGGTTCTAGCGGGCGCACCGCGTCCGCCCCGCAACGCCATTGATCCTGATCGCGCCCATGCGGCGCCGCCGCCATGAATAAAGCCTTTGTCAAAGAATCCGACAACGATGACGACGACGACCTGCCGCAGGCCCAGGCCCTGCCGGCGGGCACCAAGAATTACATGACGCCCGATGGCTACGAGCGGCTGCGCGGCGAACTGACGCACCTGATGAACGTGGAGCGGCCCTCGGTGGTGCAGGTGGTGTCCTGGGCGGCGTCCAATGGCGACCGCTCCGAGAATGGCGATTATCTCTACGGCAAGAAGCGCCTGCGCGAGATCGACCGCCGCATGCGCTTCCTGACCAAGCGGCTGGACATCGCCGAAGTGGTCGATCCCGCCATCCAGCCCAACCGCGACCAGGTCTTTTTCGGCGCCACCGTGCTGTACTCGGACAAGGCCGGCGAGGACCACACCGTCACCATCGTCGGCGTGGACGAGGCCGAGCCGCTGGCCGGCAAGATCAGCTGGATCTCGCCCGTGGCGCGCGCGCTGATCAAGGCCAGGGAAGGCGACACCGTGGTGCTGCGCACGCCGGGCGGCATCGAGGAACTGGATATCCTGGAAGTGCGGTATCCGGGTTGATGCCCGCCGGGCATGCAGCAGCTGTGGCGCCCTTTTCGGGGGCGCCACAGGGAAGCGCAAGGTTGAGGGAGGTTTCTAGTGCTGGCTATACCGGCCAGACTGGAAGTCCTGGAAGGCCTGCACGATTTCCGCCTGCGTGTTCATCACGAACGGGCCGTAACCCACCACCGGCTCGTCGATCGGCTCGCCCGACAGCACCAGGAAGACGGCGTCGTTGTTGGCCTCGACCGTGATGTCCTCGCCGTCCCGCGAGAACAGCGCCAGCTGCGCGTCGCGCGCCACCGATGCGCCGTTGACCAGCAGCGTGCCGCGCAGCACCACCAGCATGCTGTTGCGGCCCGCGGCGAGCGGAAAATGCGCCGACTTGCCGGCCGCCAGCCGCACGTCCCACACATCCATCGGCGTATGGGTGCGCGCCGGCCCGGCGTGGCCCGCATAGCTGCCGGCGATCACGCGCAGCGTGCCGGCGCCGTCGGGCAGGTCCACGGACGGGATCTCGGCGGCCAGGATGCCCTGGTAGCCGGCCGGCCCCATCTTGTCCTTGGCGGGCAGGTTGACCCACAGCTGCACCATTTCCAGTTCGCCGCCCTGGCGCGTGAACGCGTCGGAATGGAATTCCTCGTGCAGGATGCCCGAGGCGGCAGTCATCCACTGCACGTCGCCGGGACCGATGACGCCGCCGTTGCCGGCGGAGTCGCGGTGCTCGACCTCGCCGCTGTAGACGATGGTCACGGTTTCGAAGCCGCGATGCGGGTGCTGGCCCACGCCGCGCGGACGCTCGGCCGGCTCGAAATGCGCCGGGCCGGCATAGTCCAGCAGCAGGAAGGGGCTGGTGGCCTTGTCCTTGTCGTTGTACGAAAACAGCGAGCGCACCGGAAAGCCGTCGCCCACCCAGTGGGGACGGGGGCTGGCGTGCAGGCCGAGGATCTTCTTCATGATGTCAGTTCCTGTTGCGCGGCCCCTGCGGGGCCGTTCGTCATGAGTAAGAAGATAAGGGCGGCCCGGGCATGGCGGTAGTGCCGCCGTTGGCAAGCACCGTTCCATCCATCGGACGATCACGGGCCGGCATCGCGCATCGGGCTTCCGGCGTCCGGCGTCCGGCGATCGGCATCCGCGAACGGCGCGCTATCCTTGCGGCATGAAAAAGACAGACAGCGCTCCTGCCGCCGAGCGGCCCGCCAGCCAGGCCGCGCGCCGTGCGCGGGACGGCGCGGCGCCGGCGGATGCGCTGGTCCTGCAAGGCTTCGCCCCGGTGACGGCGCCGCACGCCCGGGTGCTGGTGCTGGGCTCCATGCCCGGCGCCATCTCGCTGCGCCAGGGCCGCTATTACGCGCATCCGCGCAACGCATTCTGGCCGATCGCGGCCGAGATCCTGGGTTTCGATCCGGCGCTGGACTACGCCTCGCGGCTGGAGCAGTTGACGCGGGCGGGCGTGGCCTTGTGGGACGTGCTGCAAGGCTGCGAGCGCGAAGGCAGCCTGGACGCCGACATCCGCAACGCGGTGCCCAATGACTTCGCCGGTTTCCTGCGCGCGCATCCCGACCTGCGCCGCGTCTGCCTGAACGGCGGCAAGGCCGCCAGCCTGTTCCGGCGCCAGGTGCTGCCAGCGCTGCCGGCCGCGCTGGCGGGCCGGCTCGTCTGCCTGGACCTGCCGTCGACCAGCCCGGCGCATGCCGCCATCAGCTACGAGCAGAAGCTGGCCGCCTGGAGGCCCGGCTTGAGCCTGCCTGACGGGCAGGGCTGAACGCCCACGCCCGTTGCCTTTCCGGCAGGTGCCGGCCTGCCGCCGCCCGCCGCCGTCCGTGACCGTCACACGTCATCCGTCGCCCGTCGCCCGTCGCCCGTCGCCGGGCATTCGCGAGCGTCCACGTGCGTCCACGTGCGTCCAGGCGTGGCCGGACTGCGTTTTTCCCGCTATTCCGTCCCCGAATTGATCCAGGTCAACGCTCTATATAACTCCCGGTGATAAGTTAATTCCTACAACTAGCTGAAAGCACGGAGAAGCATATGCGTACCCCCCCAAGCCCCCCGGAAACCCCTCTCCCGGGCAAGCGAGGCTTCCTGAAGGGATTGCTCGGGCTGGGGGCCGCGGCCACCGTCATACCGATACACGCCGAGGCCATGCCCGGCATCAACGGCCAGCCGCCTCGGCGGCCGGGCATGGCCGGCAAGCGCTATGGCATGCTGGTGGACATGCGCAAGTGCATCGGCTGCCAGTCCTGTACGGTCAGCTGTTCGCTGGAGAACCAGCCGCCGATTGGGCAGTTCCGCACCACCGTGCTGCAGTACGAGGTCGTGCCCGACCAGGGGCAGGCCGCCATGGTCATGCTGCCGCGCCTGTGCAACCACTGCGACAACCCGCCCTGTGTGCCGGTCTGTCCGGTGCAAGCCACCTTCCAGCGCGAGGACGGCATCGTGCTGGTCGACAACGAGCGCTGCGTGGGCTGCGCCTACTGCGTGCAGGCCTGTCCGTATGACGCGCGCTTCATCAATCACGAGACCCAGACCGCCGACAAGTGCACGTTCTGCGAGCACCGGCTGGAGGTCGGCCTGCTGCCGGCCTGCGTGGAAAGCTGCGTGGGCGGCGCGCGCATCATCGGCGACCTGAACGATCCGGACAGCGCGATCTCGCGCCTGATGGCCGAGAACAAGGCCGACATCAAGGTGCTCAAGCCCGAGATGAAGACCGATCCGCACGTCTATTACATCGGGCTGCCCGACGCGTTCGTGCATCAGGTGGACGGGCAGGGCGGCGTGCGCCTGGCCGGCGGACATTGAGACGGGAAGGGGATTTTCATGCAGATTTCTGAATTGCTCACGCCGGTCTACGACGCCGCCTGGCTACCCTGGGCCGTGCAGTATTTCTTCCTGGTCGGCATCAGCGCCACGACGGCGCTGACGGCGGCCTTCGCGGCCTTTGGCCGGCCCGGCTCGCCGGCGCGGCGGCTGTTGCCCTCGGCGGTGGCGGTGCTGCTGGTCAGCGCCATCGCCGCGCCCATCTCGCTGCTGGCCGACCTGCACCAGCCGGGCCGCTTCTGGCATTTCTACGCGCATGCCACGCCCTGGTCGTGGATGTGGCTGGGCGCCTTGCTGCTGCCCTGCTTCGTGGGGCTGGCCGTGCTGTTCGGCGCGGCCTGGTGGTGGGGCCGCACGGGCCTGATGCGCCTGCTGGGCGTGGCGCTGGCCCTGTCGGCCGTGTCCATCCTGGTCTACACCGGCGCCGAGGTCATGGTGCTGCGCTCGCGGCCGCTGTGGCACACGGTGTTCCTGCCGGTGAACTTCGCGCTGACCGCCTGGCTGGGCGCGCTGGGCGCCATGTTCCTGGTGGCGCGCTGGCTGCCCGGCGGGCTCAAGGCGCTGCCGGTGGACATGCTGCGCCAGCTCAGCCTGAGCGCGGTGGTGCTGATGGCGCTGGGCGCGGGCGCCTGGGCCGTGCTGGGCCTGCTGGGCGTGGACCCGTCGTTCGAGGCCGCGCTGCGCCTGTTCCGCGAATTCCCGATCTGGCGCATCAGCCTGGCCGGCGCGGTCGCCACGGGCTTCTGCATCGTCGGCCTGCTGCAGAAGCCGGCCCGCGCGCTGGCCACGCCGCTGGCCTCGGGCGCGCTGGCGCTGACCATGCTGGCGGCGGCCTGGATCTTCCGCTGGGTGGTGTTCATGAGCGTGCAGGGCGTGCCCAAGTATGGCGCCGGCCTGTACCTGTACGACATGCCCTGGGGCAGCGACGGGCTGCTGGGCATGGCGGGCGTGCTGGGTCTGTGCGTGGCGCTGGTCGCGGCGGTGACTTACGCGCTGGAACTGTTCCCGGCCCGCGACCGCGGCGTGTCGGCCTGAGCCGGCGGCAGCAAGGATTGAGGAAAGAGTAGCTATGGACAAGCAACACGAAGACGACAAGACCGGCAAGCCCGGCATGGCGCAGGACGCGCCGGAATCGACCCAGGAACAGCCGCGCGACGAAGCCCGGCGCAAGCTGATGCTGCGCGGCGGCGTGGTGGCGGGCGGCATGGCCGCGTTCGCCGCCGGCTACGGCGAGACCGTGGTCAAGGCCGTCAAGGGCCTGGCGCAGGGCACGGCCGGCACGCCCACGGCGCATGCGGTGCGCGGCAATTCGCTGACGCCCGAGTTCCGCATCGACCCGGTCTCCGGCGTGCTGAGCGCCCAGCCGGGACAGACGGTCAGCCCGTCGAGCTGCCTGGGTTGCTGGACGCAATGCGGCGTGCGCCTGCGCGTGGACGCCAAGGAAAACCGCATCCTGCGCGTGGCCGGCAATCCCTATCATCCGCTGGCCACCACGCGCCCGGCCGCCATGGAAACGCCGGTGCGCGAGGTCTACGCGCAGCTGGGCGGCGACAACGGCCTGGAAGGCCGCGCCACGTCCTGTGCGCGCGGCTCGGCCATGCTGGAACAGCTGCACAGCCCGTATCGCGTGCTGCAGCCGCTCAAGCGCGTCGGCCCGCGCGGCGCCGGCAAGTGGCAGACCATCTCCTTCGAACAGCTGGTGCAGGAAGTGTGCGAGGGCGGCGACCTGTTCGGCGAGGGCCATGTGGACGGCCTGCGCGCGATCCACGACCGCGAGACGCCGCTGGATCCGGCCAACCCGGAGTACGGCGCCAAGGTCAACCAGTTCCTGTTCACCGACGCGTCGAACGAGGGCCGCACGCCGCTGATCCAGCGCTTCGCCGGCCAGTCCTTCGGCACGGTCAATTTTGGCAACCACGGTTCGTACTGCGGGCAGAGCTTCCGCGTGGGCGCGGGCGCCGCGCTGGGCGACCTGAAGGGCATGCCGCACGGCAAGCCGGATTGGGACAACGCGCGCTTCGGCCTGTTCATCGGCGCGGCGCCGGCCCAGGCCGGCAACCCGTTCCAGCGCCAGGCGCGGCAGCTGGCCGAAGCGCGCACGCGGCCGCAGGAAGAGGGCTTCCAGTATGTGGTGGTGTCGCCCGTGCTGCCGGCCTCGTCCAGCCTGTCGGCCGGTTCGGGCAATGAATGGGTGCCGGTCAACCCGGCCAGCGACCTGGCGCTGGCGATGGGCCTGATCCGCTGGATCCTGGACAACGAGCGCCACGACGCGCGCGCGCTGGCCCAGCCCGGCCCGCAGGCCATGAAGGCGGCCGGCGAGGCGGCCTGGACCAATTCCACCCACCTGGTGGTGGCCGAACCCGGCCATCCGCGCATGGGCAGCTTCCTGCGCGGCGCCGACCTCGGTTGGGCCAAGCCGGCCGACGCCGACGAGAAATGGGAAGACGTGTATGTGGTGCGCCTGGCCGACGGCACGCTGGCGCCGCACACCGTCGCGGCCGAGGCGCAGCTGTATGTCGAGGACGCCGTGGCGGCGCCCGGCCTGGATGGCGCGCCCGGCGCGCTGGCCGTGCGCAGCGCCCTGTGGCTGCTGCGCGAGGAAGCGCGTCGCAAGACGCTGGACGAGTACGCCGCGCTCTGCGGCGTGCCGGCGGACAAGATCGCCGAGCTGGCCAAGCGCTTCACCAGCTATGGCAAGCGCGCCGTGGCCGATGCCCACGGCGGCACGATGAGCGGCGCAGGCTTCTACACCGCCTATGCCATCGCCATGCTCAACACGCTGGTCGGCAACCTGAACGTGGAGGGCGGGCTGGTGCTGGACGCCGGTCCGTTCCCGCCCTATGGCGCGGGCCCGCGCTACAACATCGCCGGCTTCGCCAACCGCGCCACGCCCAAGGGCGTGGGCCTGTCGCGCAATCGTTTCCCCTACGAGAAGTCGAGCGAGTTCAAGCGCAAGAAGGCGGCGGGCCAGCCGGCCTATCCGGCCGCCGCGCCCTGGTATCCGGCCACCGGCGGACTCAGCTCGGAAATGCTGGCCTCGGCGCTGGCGGGCTACCCGTACCGCGCCAAGGTCTGGTTCAACCACATGAGCAATCCGGTCTACGGCATCGCGGGCTTTCGCCAGGCCCTGGCCGACAAGCTCAAGGATCCGCGCGCGCTGCCGCTGGCCGTCTCGATCAATCCGTTCATCAACGAGACCAGCGCGCTGGCCGACTACATCGTGCCGGACACCGTGACCTATGAAAGCTGGGGCATGTCCGCGCCCTGGGCCGACGTGATCGCCAAGGCCTCCACCGTGCGCTGGCCCGCCGTGCAGCCGCGCGTGGCGCGCACCGCCACGGACGAGCCGGTGTGCCTGGAAACCTTCCTGATCGCCTGTGCCAAGCGCCTGGGCATGCCGGGCTTCGGCGCCGGCGCCATCACGGACAAGGACGGCGCCAAGTACGCGCTGGACACGCCCGAGGACTTCTTCCTGCGCGGCATGGCCAACATCGCCTACGCCGCCGGCAAGCCCGTGCCCGAGGCCAGCGACGACGACATGGCGCTGACCGGCGTGGACCGCTACGCCGCGCTGCTGCAGGCCAAGCTCAAGCCGGGCGAATGGCGCCAGGTGGCGATGCTGATGAGCCGGGGCGGGCGCTTCGACCGCATGCAGGACGCCTGGACCGAGGCCGGCCAGACGCGCCAGGCCTGGGCCAAGCCGCTGCAGGTCTGGAGCGAGGAGCTGGCGGGCTTCCGCCACGCCATGACCGGCGAGCGCTACAGCGGCTGCCCGACCTGGTACCCGGCGCGCCTGGCCGACGGCCGCGACGTGCGCGCCGAATATCCGCGCCAGGACTGGCCCTTCCTGCTCAGCTCCTTCAAGTCCAACCTGATGAGTTCGATCTCGATCGGCGTGGACCGGCTGCGCCAGGTGCATCCGCACAACCCCGTGTCGATCAACCGCCAGGATGGCGAGCGGCTGGGGCTGCGCAACGGCGACAAGGTCCGCATCGTCACGCCGGGCGGGTCGGTGATCGGGCTGGCGCTGCTGCGCGACGGCATCCAGCCGGGCGCGGTGGGCATCGAGCATGGCTACGGGCATACCGAGCTGGGCGCGCGCGAGCACGTGGTCGACGGCAAGGCCATGCCGCATAACCCGGCGCTGGCCGCCGGCGTGAACCTGAACGACCTGGGCTTCGGCGATCCCACGCGCGGCGCGCATGCCAACGTGTGGATCGACTGGGTATCGGGCGCGGCGGTGCGGCAGGGCTTGCCGGCCAGGATCGAGCGCGTCTAGACGGATCTGTTGGTTCGTTCATGAGTACAGGCGCCGCCCGCGTGGGCGGCGCCTGTTTTCGTTCTCACCCGGTTTCTTGGCGGCGCCAGCCCGCGTCAATCCGCGCTAGCAGCAGCTGATCACGACGCTTCTTAGCCAGCAAAGCGCCGGATCGGAATCGCGCCTGCCGTGCCATGCCTGCTGGAATGAGAATGACGGCAGATCGAAGGGCGGCTTGAACTGTCTCAAGGCCTTGCCCGCGGCGACTTTCGCCAGGGCGCGGCTGGCAACCGTCAGGATCAGGTCGGTCCCGGCCAGCACTTCCGTCGATGCGCTCCAGTGTGGCAGCGTCAGGGCGACATGCCGGCGCATGCCTTGGGCCTTCAGCGCGGCGTCGATCTCGTTTTCGGCGTCGGGCCGCATCGCGACCAGGACGTGGGGGCGCTCCAGCCATTGCGGCAACGGCAGGTCGCCCTTGGGGGGCTGCGATCGCCGGTCGGCAACGCTGACGAAGTGTTCCTCGAACAGCGTCTCGCGCTTGATGTCGCCGGGCGCGTCCGGAAAGACGCCCAGCGCCAGGTCGATTTCCCCGTCGGCCAGTTGCGCCAGCATGGCCTCGCGGCTGGCCTGGCTGATGGCCAGGTCTATCCCGGGCGCCTGGGCGCGCAGCCGGCGCAGCAGCGGCGGCAGCAGCAGGTGCGCCGCATAGTCGGACAGCGCGAGGCGAAAGCGGCGCACCGCCAGCGAGGCGTCGAATTCGCCCTGGTGCAACAGCGCGTTGAGTTGCCCGAGCGCTGCTTCCAGCGGTTGCTGCAGTTCCCGCGCGCGCGGCGTCAGGGCCATGCCGCCGCCCTGACGCGTCAGCAGCGGATCCTGGAAGATGTCGCGCAGCTGCGCCAGCGCGTGGCTCACCGCCGGCTGGCTTTTGTACAGGCGCAATGCGGCGCGGGTGACGTGTTTTTCCGCCAGGAGCGCCTGGAGCGTCAACAGCAGGTTGAGGTCGATGCGGCGAAGATCATCCATCCCACGAATAATATATGTGCAGAATTAGAATTTCCATTCGGCATGAGAATGGATCACGATGAAGTCCTTGCTGATTTCATTGGAGCGCCTGCCATGAACGGGTCCTTGTCTCTTTCCAGTCTTTTATCCATGGCCGTTGCCTTGCTGGCCGGCGCCGCCGTGCCCTTCCAGGGCGGCAGCAATGCCGCGCTGGGGCGCATGCTGGGTCATCCGCTATGGGCCACGCTGGCGTCGCTGCTCGTCAGCATGGTGGTGGTCTTGCCGCTGCTGTTCGTCATGCGGGTGCCGGCGCCCACGGTCGGCGCGGCGGTCCAGGGGCCGGCATGGCTGTGGCTGGGCGGCGTCGCCGGCGTGGCCTATCTGACGGCGGCGCTGGTGTTGACGCCCAAGCTGGGCGCGGCCAGCTTCATCGTCAGCGTGATGGCGGGGCAGATGCTGGCGTCGCTGGTGATCGACCATTTCGGTCTGATGGGATTGGCGCCCAAGCCCATCGCGCTGGGGCGTCTGGTGGGCGTGGGGTTGATCCTGGTCGGGGCGGGCATCGTGCAGGCGCACAGCGTTGCCGCCCCGCCGCCGATTGCGGGTTCAGTTCCGGTGGAACAGCGCTGAGAACCGTATCAGGCAGGTCGCGCTTGTTTCCCGGCCTGTCGCATGCCTGGACCGATTTCCCGATGCAACGCGTCGTTCGACGGCCCTCGGACAGATCTATCACGACCTGTTGCGAGTTCCCTGGCCGCTCAACCGTCTGTCCAGGAATGCCAAGCCAAGCGCGGCCACGCCCAGCGCCACGCCGATCCAGCCCACCGAGGGCAGGCCATGGCCCAGGCTGAGCGGCAGGCCCGCGAGCAGCGGCGCAAGCGTCAGGCCGGCCTGAAAGGCGGATGAGTTCGTGGCTCCCGCGAGCATCGGCGCATCTGGCGCCAAGGTGTAGACGCGAACCCAGACCGCCGGGTTCAGCAGGAAGCCCGCCAGGCCGAGGAGGAATACCAGTGCGATGGCGGTTTCCCGATGCGAGGCAAACAGCGCCATGGCAGCGGACGCGAGGATCAGGCCGACGGTTCCCGTGACGAGCGTGCGGAACGGGTGGCGATCGGCGGTTCGGCCTCCAATCGTCAGCCCGACGAAGGCGCCGACGCCGAACAGGGTCAGCACGGCGGGCAGCCAGGCGGCGGCGACACCGCTCACGTCCAGCAGCAGGGCACCCAGGTAGCCGAACGTTCCCATGTAGGCCGCCGTGGTGACCATGGTCGTGGCATAGGCCACCCAAAGAGCGGGACGCTGCATGGCACGCAGTTCCGTGCCCAGGTCCGGCACGGCGGCCTGGCCGGGCGTCTTTGCCGGCAGCGCGGCCAGGCCGGCCACCGCGGATATCGCCGTCACCGCCACCACCGCCCAGAAGCCGCCGCGCCAGCCGGCCGCATCGCTGATGAATGTGCCGACGGGTCCGCCGATGACCATGGCGGCGGTCAAGCCGCTGACGACGATGGCAAGCGCCTTGGCGCGCCGATCGGGCGGCGAGAGCTGCACGGCCATTGCCGCCGCGACCGCCCAGAAGCAGGCATAGGCCAGGCCCATCGCGAAACGGGCGGCCAGGATGGGCCAGTAGCCTTGCGCCAGCAGGCTGACTATCGTCGCGGCCATGAAGGCCATCTGGCTGAGGAACAGGGTGCGGCGGCCGGGCCAGCGCAGCGCCATAATGGCAAATGGAGGCCCGCCAATCAGCGCGCCCACCGCGAACGCAGAGATCAATGCGCCCGCGGCCGGCAGCGTGATGCGCAGATCGGCCGCGATCATCGGGAGTATGCCTCCCATCAGAAACTCGGCACTGCCCATTGCAAACAGGCTGAGGGCAAGCAGATGGACTGATAGCGGGATGGCCCGCGCCGCGCCGGTCCCGGTCCGGGCCTGCCTTGCCGTTGCGTCCGTCGATATCATTTCCCTTCCTTTCGATTGCGGAGATCCGAATGCGCAGGCATGATAGAAGTTGAAGTCAACTTCAAGTCAAGCGACGCCTCATGGATATCTCGGAAGTTGCCCGGCGCACGGGCCTGCCTGCCTCCACCTTGCGGTTCTACGAGAAGAAAGGCCTGATCACGGCGGTCAGCCAGGCGGGCGAGCGACGGCGTTTCGCGCCCGACGTGCTGGATCAGCTGGCCTTGATTGCGCTCGGACAGGCCGGAGGGCTGTCGCTGGACGAGATCAGCGCCATGCTGCCAGTCGATGGGAGCCCTCGGGTGGACAGACAGGTGTTGCTGGCCAAGGCGGACCAGATCGACGCGACCATCAAGCGCCTGCGCGCGATGAGCCAGGGTCTGCGTCATGCCGCCGAATGCCCGGCCGCCAACCACGCGCAATGCCCGACGTTTCAGCGCCTGCTCAAGGCCGCCGCGGGCAGATCCAGGCACGCCAGGGCGGCGGCCCAGGGCGCGTTCACGTCGAGAGTTGCCTAGCGCATCAGCATCGCCACGAGTACCGCGGCGATGTACAGCGCGACGCCGTAGTACAGGTGCGCGATGACGCCCTGGCGGCGCGCCGCCCAGGGATCCGGCGCGCGCGCACAGAGCACGCCCATGCCGAACGCGGGAACCACGATGAAGAAGGGCACCGCGAGCGTGAGCAGGCCCGCTCCGATCGCGGCCAGCCACGTCGGATCGGCAACCCAGCCCGCGCCGCCGCCGAGCAGGATGGGCAGGAAGCCGAACGCTGCGCCCAGCGCGTAATGCGCGATCCAGCCGATGATCTTCTCGCCGGGAATCGGCGGCGAGGCGAAGATCGGCTTGTGCAGGAACTGCCCGCGCGCCATGTGTCCGATCCAGCGGCCGACGACGTCGAAGCCGTAGTTCGGCACCTTGAATGCCTTTTCCAGGAACACCGCCCAAAGATCCGACAGGGCCGTGGCGATCAGGCCGATGAGTACGCCTGCGATGATCATGCTGCCCATATGGCTTTTCTTTCCGCTGCTTGAATGGATGGCTATTATCAACCCTGCACGGTTCCTCCATCCCTACTCATTCCCACGGGCAGGAAACACAGCAATGAAGAAAGTCATGATCGTGACCGGCGCCAGCCGGGGCATCGGCGCCGCCGTCGCCGCGCTCGCGGCCGCGCGCGGTTATGCCGTGTGCGTGAACTACAAGTCGCGCGCCGATCGCGCGCAGGCGGTGGTCGACGCGATCCGCGCGAAGGGCGGCACCGCCGTCGCCGTGGGCGCGGATGTGTCGACCGAAGCCGGCATCCTGGCGCTGTTCAGCGCCACGGACCGCGAGCTGGGGCCCGTCGCCGCGCTGGTGAACAACGCCGGCATCCTGGAAACCCAGATGCGGGTGGAGCAGATGGACGCCGCGCGGCTGCAGCGCATCATGCAGGCCAATGTGGTCGGCCCCTTCCTGTGCGCCCGCGAGGCGGTGCGCCGGATGTCCACGCGGCACGCCGGCGCGGGCGGCGTCATCGTCAATGTGTCCTCGGCCGCCGCGCGCCTGGGTTCTCCTGGCGAATACGTGGACTATGCGGCGTCCAAGGGCGCGCTCGACACCATGACCATCGGGCTGGCCAAGGAGGTCGGCGCCGAGGGCATACGCGTCAACGCCGTGCGCCCCGGGTCCATATACACGGAGATCCATGCCAGCGGCGGCGAGCCGGACCGTGTCGACCGCGTGGCCGCGCGCGTGCCGATGGGCCGGGGCGGACGCGTCGAGGAAATCGCCGCCGCGGTGCTGTGGCTCTGCTCGGACGAAGCGACCTACGCCAATGGCGCCATCCTCGACGTGAGCGGCGGAATCTGACCATGGACCCCAGCCTCGAAGACCTGCGCCGCTACGCCGTCGCCCGCAGCCTGTTCACCCCGACCACGCTGCCGGCGGCGATCCGCCGCCTGGGCTTCGTGCAGGCCGATCCGATCCGCGCCCCGGCGCGGGCGCAGGACCTGACGCTGCGCCACCGCGTCAAGGACTACCGCGCCGGCGATCTGGAAAGCCGCTATGCGCGCCTGGCGATCGATGAGGACTGCCTGGTCAACTACGGTTTCCTGCCGCGCGAGCACCTGGTCCTGATGCATCCGCGCCAGGCGCGCAAGGCCTGGAGCGCCGAGACGCGGCGCAAGGCGGCCGATGTGCTGGACTTCGTGCGGGCGCGCGGCGCGGTGCATCCGCGCGAGGTCGATCAGCACTTCGCGCATGGGCGCGTGAAGAATTACTGGGGCGGCTCGAGCAACGCCAGCACGCAGCTGCTCGACGACATGCACTATCGCGGCCTGTTGCGGGTGAAGCGGCGCGACAGCGGCACGCGCGTCTACGAGGCGGTGGCGCATCCGCCCGCCGAGGACGGCCCGGCCGCCAGCGCCCGGCGCGCGCAGGCCCTGGTCGATCTGGTCGTGCGCAAGTACGCGCCGTTGCCGGCCGCCAGCCTGACCTATCTGGCGCGCCTGCTTGGCTACGGCGCGCCGCAGCTGGCGGCGCCGATCCAGGCGGCGTTGCGGCGCGCGCGCGAACAGCTGGCGAGCTGCCGCATCGACGGCACCGTCTGGTACTGGCCCGCCGACGAGAATCCGCGCTCGCGCCGCTACGCGTTCGACGAGCGGCTGCGGCTGCTTGCTCCCTTCGATCCCGTGGTCTGGGACCGGCGCCGCTTCACGCTGTTCTGGGATTGGACGTACAAGTTCGAGGCCTACACGCCGCCGGCCCGGCGTCAGTTCGGCTACTACGCGCTGCCGATGCTCTGGCAGGGCCGGGTGATCGGCTGGGCCAATCTGCCGGCGCGCGACGGCCGCGTGGAGCCGGCGTTCGGCTATGTGGCCGGCGCGGCGCCCAGGGGCGCAGCCTTCCGCGGCGCGCTGGACGAGGAATTGCAGCGCATGGTGCAGTTCCTCGCGGCGCGCTGATGCCGTCGGGTCCTGATGCCGTTGCCGGCTACTGCGCGTCGTTCGCTCAGGCGATGGCGCCGTAGATCCGGCGCGCGTCGGCCGCGTTGGCTAGCGGACGGCCCAGGGCGCGCGCGCCTTCGGCCGCCTGCCGCACCAGCGCGGCGTTGTCCGGCGCGATGGCGCCGTCGCGCAGCTTCAGGTTGTTCTCGAAGCCCACGCGCATGTGGCCGCCGAAGGCCGCCGCGGTCGTGACGCAGGCGTTCTCTTCCGGCCCGAAGGCGCAGACGGCCCAGGGCAGCGCATGGTCGCTGGCGGCCAGGAAAGGCAGCAGATCGTGGGCGGACGAGGTCTGTCCCGCGCTGTAGCGGCCCAGCACGAACAGCACCGACCAGGCGCCGGCCGGCGCCAGTCCGCGCTGGCGCAGCGCTTGCCAGCGGCGCACGTCGGCCTCGTCGTACAGGATGATCTGGGTCAGCACGCGGCGCTCGGCCAGCCATGCCAGGAAGGCCGCCAGCTCGCTTTCCGGGATCTCTGGCACGGCGATCTCGCGCAGGCCGACGGAGACGGCCTCGGGCGCCAGTTCGCGCACCATCGCCATCTGTTCGGCGGCGCGGTAGACGCCGGCGGCCTCGCTGGTCACCTGCACCAGCAGCTCGTCGCCCACCGCCTTGCGCACCGCGGCCAGCGCGTCGCGATAGGCCTGGGCGTCCAGCAGGTGGCGGCCGTCCGGGCGGCGCACGTGCATGTGCATCATGGCCGCGCCGGCGTCCAGGCAGGCGCGCGCCTCGCGGCCCAGCGCCTCGGCCGTCAGCGGCACGGCGGGATGGTCGGCGGCCTGCTTGTAGGCGCCGTTGGGCGCCACGGTGATGATGACGGGGGATTCGGCCAGCGGCAGGCGCGGCGCCTGCGGCTTGGGGGCGGTGGCGGCGGTCATGGCTGGATCTCCGGCAGTTCGGGCGCGATCAGGTCCAGGCCGGCGCGCAGCAGCCGGGCGTAGCGCGCGCGCTCGGCGGCGATGGTCTCGGGCGTCCAGGCGTAGAAGCCTTCGCCGGCCTTCATGCCATGGCGGCCGTCGGCGGCGCGCTCGGCCAGGCAGCGCGCCGGGCGGTCCGAGTTGCAGAACGTGGGGTACATGGTGGCGCCGGCGGCCGCGTGCACCTCGATGCCGGCGTGGTCGCGCTGCATGACCGGGCCGGCCGCCAGGAAGCGGAAGCCGAAGCCGAAGCGCACCGCCGCGTCCACGTCCTCGGGCGAGGCGATGCCGCGATCGATCAGGTCGAAGGCCTCGCGCGACAGCGCGTGCTGCAGGCGGTTGGCCAGGAAGCCCGGCAGGTCCTGCCGCACCTTCACCGGCACGCTGCCGCAGCGCTTCATGAAGGCGATCAGCGCGTCGGCGCAGGCTTCGTCGCTGGCGTCGGCCATCACCACTTCCACCAGCGGCACCAGGTGCGCCGGCATGAAGAAGTGCAGGCCCAGCATGCGCTCGCGCGTGTCCAGTCCCTGGCCGATGGCGCTGATCGGGAAGCTGGAGCTGTTGCTGGCCAGGATGGCGTCGGGGCGCGCGCGGCGCGCCAGGTCGGCGAACAGGGCCTGCTTGATGTCGAGCCGTTCGGGGATGCACTCGATCACCAGGTCGACGCTGGCCCAGTCCACCTGGTCCAGGCCGGCCGTCACGGCCAGGCGCGGCAGGTTGGCCTCGCGGCCGATCTGGGCCAGGTTCTCGCCGACCCGTTGCGGCAGCGCGGCGGCGCGGTCCGGGTTGGATTCGATCACCGTCGTGCGGCACGACGCGCGCGTCAGCACCACGGCCACGTCGGCCCCCATGGTGCCGCCGCCCACCACCACCGCATGCGCCGCGCCCGGATTGGGCAGCGCCTTGGCGTCCATCTGCATGGCTTGCTCCTAGTCTGTCCTGGCGCCGCTTGCGCCACTGCAATGGGGGCCGAGTGTAGAGAAGCTTGTTTGATTGATGAATCAGATTTTTTGGATAGAATGATCTTTAAATTCGATCAATAGGGCGGGCGAGGGCGGACATGCAGATCAACCTGTCGATGCGCGACATCGACACCACGCTGGTGCTGGGCCGCACGCTGAACTTCCGGCAGGCGGCGGCGCAGCTGCACCTGTCGCAGTCGGCGCTGTCGACCCAGGTGCAGCGCATCGAGGACGCGCTGGGCGTGCGCCTGTTCGACCGCACCACGCGCACCGTGCGCCTGACGGCGGCGGGCGAGGTCTTCATGCAGCAGGCCGCCTCGCTGCAGGCGGCGTTCCGCGACGCCATCGCCGCCGTCAGCGGCATCGCCAGCGTGGAGCAGGGGCAGGTGTCGGTGGCGGCGCTGCCGTCGCTGGCCGCGCGCCTGCTGCCGCGCGTGCTGATGGCGTATCGCCAGGCCCATCCGCAGGTGGCGCTGAAAGTGCGCGACACGCTGTCGGGCCCGGCCTTCGACCTGGTGCGCGCCGGCGAGGTGGACTTCGCGCTGACGGCGGCCGACCCGCAGCAGGCCGACCTGCACTACGTGCCGCTGATGTCAGACAGCTTCCTGCTGCTGATCCCCGAGGCGCATCCGCTGGCCAAGGCGCGCGGCCCGCTGCGCTGGGCCGACACGGCTGGCGCCGAGCACGTGTCCATGGTGCATCCGAGCAGCGTGCGCCAGTACACCGAATGGGCTTTCCTGCAGAACCGCATCCGCTTCACGCCGGCCTTCGAGGCCGAGCACCTGACCACCATCGTCTCCATGGTGGAATGCGGTTTCGGCGTGGCGGCGCTGCCCGAGATCGCGGCGGGCGCGGTGGCGCAGAACGGCATCGTGCAGCGTCCGCTGATCGGGCCGGTGGCCGAGCGCTCGATCGGGCTGGTCACCTCGCGCAGCCGCAGCCTGTCGCCGGCGGCGATGGCGCTGGTGCGCACGTTGCGCGAGTATCTAGCCGCGCAGCCGCGCTAGCGCGCTGGCTCGACGTGGATTTGGTGGCGGTGTCCCTCCGGGACAGCACGTCGGGAGCCGTTGACAGCGCGAATGGCCGTCCAGCTCAAGGCTGCGCGCGCGCCTGCTCCGCCGCCAGGTAGGCGTCCCGCGATGGCAGCAGGTGGTCGCGGCAGAGCGCCATCAGGGCGTCGCGGTCGCCATCGCGCAGGGCGTGGATCATGGCCCAGTGCTCCTGGCGCGCGCGTTCGCGATAGCCGGGCGATGCCAGCGAGCCGAAGCGGATGGGATGGGTGCGGCGCGCGTATTCCTCGATGGCCTGGCCCAGCACCGCGTTGTCCAGCAGGCCGAAGAGCTCGCGATGAAAACGCTGGTTGCTGCGGAACACGCGGCGCGCGTCGCCGTCGGCGACCGCCGCATCGTGTTCGCGCTGCACGGCCACCAGCGCCGCCAGCCGCGCCTGCGGCACGGGCAGCGGGATCTGGCTGGCGGCATGCACCTCCAGCACTTGTCGCAGCGCGTACAGCTCCATGACCTCGCGCGCCGAGAAGGCACGCACCACCGCGCCGATATTGCGCTTCTTCTCCACCGCGCCCAGCGTTTCCAGTTCTGCCAGGATCTGGCGCACCGCGTGGCGCTTGAGGCCGAAGCGCTCCATCAGCTCGTCCTCGGTCAGGCGCTGGCGCGGATGCAGCCGGCCGAAGACGATGTCCTCTTCCAGTTCGGCCTGGGCGTCCGCGAGCGCGTCGGCGGCGGGTTCTGCGTGGTCGTCGGGGGAGATGGCGTTCATGATCGGCGGTCGGGCTGGGGGTTCGGGCGGTGACGTTCGGGCTGTGGTGCTCGGGCTGTGATCTAGGCGCGTGCAGCGGGTTGGCGCGGGCCGGCCACTACGGCTTGGGCACGGTGTCGCGGGTGGCGCCGGCGCGCAGGAAGTCGAAATCCACGCCCTGGTCGGCCTGCGTCACGGTCTGCATGAAGAGCTTGCGGTAGCCGCGCTCGGCCGTGGGCCGCGCGACGGGCGCGGCCGCCATGCGGCGCGCCAGCTCGGCGTCCTCGACCAGCAGCGCGATCTCGCGGCGCGCCACCGACAGGCGGATGCGGTCGCCATTCTGCACATAGGCCAGCGGCCCGCCGATGGCGGCCTCGGGCGTGACGTGCAGCACGATGGTGCCGGCCGCCGTGCCGCTCATGCGGCCGTCCGAGATGCGCACCATGTCCTTGACGCCGGCGCGCGCCAGCTTCCTGGGGATCGGCATGTAGCCGGCCTCGGGCATGCCGGGCGCTCCGGTCGGGCCGATGCGCTTGAGCACCAGGATGTCCTGGGCGGTCACGTCCAGCGCTTCGTCGTCGATGCGGCGGGCCATGTCCTCGGCGTCCTCGAACACCACCGCGCGGCCTTCGTGTTCCATCAGCGCCGGGTTGGCGGCCGACTGCTTGATGATGGCGCCGCCGGGCGCCAGGTTGCCGCGCAGCACGGCCAGCCCGCCCACCGGATAGATGGGCGCGGCCGGGCTGCGGATCACGTCCTGGGGGAAGGGCGCGGGCGCGTCGTCCAGCTCCTCGCCCAGCGTGCGGCCCGAGACCGTCAGCGCGTCCAGGTGCAGCAGCGGCCGCAGCTCGCGCAGCAGCGCGGGCATGCCGCCGGCGTGGTGGAAGTCTTCCATGTAGTGCTGGCCCGAGGGCTTCAGGTCCACCAGCACCGGCGTTTCGCGGCTCATGCGGTCCAGGCCGGCCAGGTCGATGTCGATGCCCAGGCGGCCGGCGATGGCGGTCAGGTGGACGATGCCGTTGGTCGAGCCGCCGATGGCCAGCAGCACGCGC